>NZ_JBEXMT010000014.1:0-223969 GCF_040610675.1 Nonomuraea sp. NPDC003804 | reverse complement strand
ACCGAGCGGATCGAGCAGGTCACCGCCGAGCACCTGGACGCGATGGAGAAGGCCGGGCCGACGGCGGACCTGGTGACCGCCTTCGCCAAGCCCATCCCCTCCGTCATCATCTGTGAGCTGCTGGGCGTGCCGTACGAGGACCGGGCCTCCTTCCAGGAGAACATCGACAAGTTCCTCGGCGGGGAAGCCGGCGACGAGGAGCTGATCGCGGCTTACACCGCGACCCAGCAATACCTCGCGCAGCTGGTGGCGGCCAAGCGGGCCAACCCCACCGACGACGTGCTCAGCGACCTCACCGACAGCGATCTGACCGACGAGGAGCTGCAGGGCATGGCCCTGATCCTGCTGTCGGCCGGGTTCGACACCACCGCGAACATGCTGGCGCTGGGCACCTTCGCGCTGCTGCGCAACCCGGAGCAGCTGGCCGCGCTGCGCGACGATCCCGCACTGATCGATCAGGCCGTGGAGGAGCTGCTGCGGTATCTGACCGTCGTCAAGGGGCTCATGAGGGTCGCGCTGGAGGACTTCGAGCTGGGCGGGCAGACCATCAAGGCCGGCTCGATGGTCATCCTGTCGTACAACACCGCCAACCGCGATCCCGAGCGCTTCTCCGACCCCCACGTGCTCGACCTGCGCCGGCAGGACGGCGGGCACCTGGCCTTCGGCCACGGCATCCACCAGTGCCTGGGCCAGCAGCTGGCCCGCGTCGAGATGCGGGTCGCCTTCCCCGCGCTGGTCAACCGCTTCCCCACGCTGCGCCTGGCCGTACCGGCCGACGAGGTCGCCCTGCGCCCGGAGACCGCGGACGTCTACGGGGTCAAGAGCCTGCCTGTCACCTGGGACGTGGCATGAGTACCACGAACCCGCGGCTCTTCCGGCGAGTGGGGGTCACGGCAGCGTGATCTCGGCCGGCTCGCGCCTGCGTCGTTCACGGAGCGAGCGTGATCTCGGCCAGCTCACGCCAATCCCACCGCGCGCCGTCACGGGTCGCCTCGGCGAACACGGTTTCACCGAGGCGCTTGCGCGTGTCCGCGACGATCCTGGCAACGTCCGGCAGCGAACGATCCGGCGTACCGCGCACCCCGTCGCTCGCCGCGAGCAGTCGCACGGCCTGCTCGTCCTGCCCCTGACGCATGGCGAGATCCGCGATCCCGATCAACACCTCGGCGATCGTCGGCGGGTACGTCGTCCCCATGGCCGCGCGCAACGCCTCGGTCCGATGCGCGCGGGCCTGCTCGAGATCCTCGGTGAGGTAGCCGTACAGGTCCATGGCATGGGCGAGGACGGAGTCGCCTGTCTCCGCGTCGCCCAGCACCGCCCGCACCGTGGCCAGGTGCTCGCGTGCCTGGTCCGGCTCGCCGCGCCAGCGCGCCAGCTGCGCCTTCGAAAGCGCCAGCCCGGCGAGCGTGCCCGACCAGGCGATCCCGTCCGCGCACCGCTCCGCTTCGGCCATGGCCGACGTGCTGGAACGTTCATCGCCGAGCAGCCAGTACAGCTGAGCCTGCCGCGCCCGCATGCCGACCACGTCCTCGCTCGCACCCAACTCGGCGAGCGCCGTGACCGCCTCGTCGTAGTACTCACAGGCCCGTGCGAACTCGCCGCGCGTGGCGAGCCGATCGGCCAGGAAGCTCAGCGCCAACGAGATCCCCCACCGGTCGCCCAGCGTGCGGAACTCGGCAAGACCGATTTCGAGGTCGACGTCCACGTCGGTCTCGTCGCGGCCGAGCGTGAGCCGGAATCTGGCACGACTGAGCCTGGCCTGCGCGCGCGCCCATGGATCGTCTCCGGCGATGAGCGGCTCGAACGCGGACAGGACCTCCGTCGGCTCCTCCAGCAGCCGCTCCAGCGGCGCGACGAACCCGAGCAGCGGGTGGCGATACTCCCCGCGCTGGGTGAGCCGGTGCGCCCCGTGGATCCACTCCCGCGCCTGATACTGATCACCACCCGGCCCGGAGGACACGAACACCGCCACGATGCCGTACGCCATCGCCCGCACCTCATCGGACACCTCGCCGTGCAGCGAGGCCGCCGCGATGCTCAACTCGGTGCCCTCGGCCCTGTGGCCGCTGAGGAACCAGTACCAGCCCACGGCCGCGACCAGCCGCATCGCCTCCTGGGCCCATCCTTCGGCGATCGCCCCGCGCAGGGCCGCATTGATGTTGTCGTGCTCGGCCTTGAGCGTGGACAGCCACTCCAGCTGCTCGGCCTGACGCAGGTGCGGCTCGGCCGCCTCGGCCAGCTCGGTGACGTAGGCGAGGTGCGCCTGCCGCGCAGGCTCGGTCTCGCCGGCTTCGGCGAGCCGGTGCGCCGCGTACTCCCTGATGGTGTTGAGCATCCGGTAGCGCGGCGTGCCCTCGCCGTCGGCGAGCACCAGGGACTTCTCGATCAACGCGGCCAGCACGTCGAACACCTGCTCCCCGGCGAACGCCTCGTCCCCGCACACCCGTTCGGCCGCTTCCAGGCTCGCCCCGCCGGAGAACACCGAGAGCCGCCGCAGCACGCCGCGTTCGGTCTCGGTCAGCAGATCCCAGCTGTAGTCCACGACCGCGCGCAGCGTCTTGTGCCGGGGCAGCGCCGTACGGCTGCCGCCGGTCAACAGCCGGAAACGGTCATCGAGCCCGCCTGCCAGCTGATCGATGGACATGGTGCGCAGCCGTGCCGCGGCCAGTTCGATCGCCAGCGGCATCCCGTCCAGCGCCCGGCAGATCCGCGCCATGGTCGACAAGGTGTGCGCGTCGGAACCGATGTCCTGGCGCACCAGACCCGCGCGGTCCCGCAGCAGCCGCACCGCGGGCGAGGAACCGACGTCGGAGAGGTCCGCCCCCTTCGCGGGCAGCGCGAGCGGCTCGACCTGCCACAGCACCTCCCCGGTGATGCCGAGCGGTTCCCTGCTCGTGGCCAGGATCCGCAGCCTCCGGCACTCCCCCAGGAGCCGATCCGCGAAGGCCGCGGCCGCCTCGATCACGTGCTCGCAGTTGTCCAGGATCAGCAGGATCGCGCGCTCCCTGACCGCGGCGATGAGCCGATCCATCGGCTCCCCACCCCGCCCGTCACCGAGCAACGGCTGCTCACGCAGGCCGATCGCGGTCAGGGTGGCCTGCGCCAGCTCACCGCCTGCCCGCACCGAGGCCAGTTCGACCAGCCACGCCCCATCCGGCAGTTCGGCGAGCATCGTCCGCGCGGTCTCCGTGGCCAGCCTTGTCTTGCCCGAGCCACCCGCCCCCGTCAAGGTGACCAGCCGGTGTTTGATGGCCAGACCGGCGACCGCGGAGATGTCGTCGTCCTTGCCGACGAAACTCGTCAGCTCGGCACGCAGGTTCGTCCTGCGGTTCTCCGCCCGCCCGCCCAGCTCGCCGCGGAGCAACGCGGTGTGCAGCGCGGAGAGCTCGGCAGACGGGTCGGCACCCAACTCCTCAGCGAGCCGCTCGCGCGTCCGCTGGTACACGGTCAGCGCCTCGTTCCCACGCCCCGCCTCGGCGAGCGCTCGCATCAAGGCTGCCACGAACCCCTCCCGCAGCGGGTACGTGGCGACCAGCTCGGTCAGCTCCGAGACCAGCTCCGAGCCATGGCCGAGGCGAATGTCGGCATCCACCCGATCCCCGAGCGCGGCGACGTGGAGTTCGTCCAGCCGCGCGACCGCGGCGTCGAACGCGTCGCTGCCCTGCAGCGCGATGTCCGCCATGGCCGTACTGCGCCACAACGCCAGGGCCGAGCGCAGCAGATCCGCCCGCGCCGCGGGCTCGGCGGCACGAGCCTGACCGACCAGGCGCTCGAACCGGTACACGTCCACGGCGTCAGGCGCCACGGCCAGCCGGTACCCGCCGGAATCGGCCTCGATCACGCCGTCCGGCAACACCCTGCGCAGCCGGGACACCAACGCCTGCAAGGCGTTCACCTCGTCCGCGGGCGGCTGCTCCCCCCAGATCCAGTCCACCAGCCTCGCCCGCGTGACGACCCGGCCAGGTTCGAGGGCAAGGGCGGCCAGCAATGCGCGCAGCCGAACCCCAGGAACCTCCACCACGGCCTCATCGTGGTTACGGACCTCGAACGGTCCCAGCAATCCGACTCGCACGTCAGCAATTGTGCCGAACCACGGCGACAACCGGCTAACCGCCGCCGAGCACAAGCCACGAACACCGCCGACCTTCATCGGATCGTTATCCTCGCAGGTCGGGCGAATGTGGTCGATGCCCAGCGGATCCTACGGCGACCGCCGACTCAAGAACGTCCGCCGACGGCTGATCAGCACCGAGCGAGAGTCCGCGCGACCCGGCACCGCCGTGCCGCCGCGCTGATCGGCGCAGCTCGAGGTTTTCGCCTGGAGCCACTTCCAAGGCCCTGCGCAACTCCGCTACCTCGTTCCGTCGAACGCGCCGTTCCTCTTCGAGCTTGCGCGCGAGAACCCGCATGGCAGACGAGGACGAAGTGTTGAGTACGTCGTCAGGCGTCACATTGCCTGGTGAGCTGCGATACCTGGCCCGCTGTCGTTCGATCTGGGCGCGAAGTTCCGTGTGGCGGTAGAGGAAATCGGTGCTCACGCCGGC
Organism: Nonomuraea sp. NPDC003804; assembly: GCF_040610675.1. Lineage (NCBI taxonomy): Bacteria > Bacillati > Actinomycetota > Actinomycetes > Streptosporangiales > Streptosporangiaceae > Nonomuraea > Nonomuraea sp. NPDC003804. The sequence goes on along the minus strand of NZ_JBEXMT010000014.1, from coordinate 219,425 downwards.
GGCCCGCGCGACGGCGGTGAATCTGGCAGGCTGGCGTGATACGGCCGGGTGCCGCAGGGCGCGGCGCGTCCTATCTTCGACTGTCGTCGTCGAGGTACAGGCACAGTGCGATCAGCAGGTAGACGACCACATGAGCGGGGAGCTTACGCACACACGCCGCTCTCGACATCCATACGCGGCGATGGCCGCGTCCAGGACCCGGCGGGGGATCAACGACGTCAACGCGCCGACCGCGATCAGATCCGTCAATCGTCCCGCACTGCCCGCAATCCCCGACACGATCACCAGAGGAAGCCGAACAGCAAGATCGCTGTCTTAACGGCATTGGGCTGCCCCGTCACACGGAAATGGCGCTGCGTGGCTCCTCGAACCACTGTGCGTCAAGGCAAATGCCAGTCCTATTAGTGACAAGAGCCAGGGCCGTCGCCTTGGACCGCGCAGGTGGAGCGCTACGACCCCTTATTGCTCTGAATGCTTCAACTTCTGTCGCGAGCAGGTGTGGGTCCGTGCCGCGTACGCAGTCTGGATCAAACTCTGGCATCTCTCCCCGGACCTGACCATCACGCGCATGTGTAAGCATTCTCATGCCGGTGACATTCCAGGCGACATGCCACACGTCGGCATTCTCACTCAGACTTGCGAGGACAGCGTGTCGAGCCACGCGACTAAAACCGGTGGGTTCAAAAAATATGAGTGCCCTCTCAGATTGGGACAGATAGACGAGATCGGGAAAATCGGGTTCTGACACCTCGATCGATGGCGCAGCGTTTCCGGTGATTTTCGTAGCGGCTGTTTCCATCGTAAGGCCGCCTTGGCGGGGGCTGACTATTGTCAGCGCGAACCTCTCCAAAAGATTGGGGGCAGCCCGCAATACGCGTCGATAGTGGGAAACGAAGTATCTTAGGCTGTCGGAATTCATTTAACGATTAACTCTTCTCTGTTGAGTCGGGAACGTGCCCGCCCTGAGCGAGGTGTAGATCGCCAAGGCGGGCACATTCCTTACGATTGCGGAACATAGACTACGGGTTGGTGTATGGTCCTACGGCTGGCTTCCAGCACAGGTTATCCATCGTCGGTACATTCTCCGGCGTTGTCTTGAACCTGACGAAGTAGGGATCTTCGCGAAGAATTCTATCTCGGTCATAGAACCTTAGTAGCTCGCCCCCAGCTTGCTGGTTGTCGCCCTCGGCCCCACCGTCCATTGCGCATACGGAAAGATCTCTGCTCTTGTCCGAGGCAGCGGTACGCTCGGCGGAGCTGGCGAAGGGGAACTCGTCGCAGTCCTGCGGTTTCGGCGTGGCGGTGCCGTACCCCGGCCACAGACTCCTGCATCGGGTGGTTGCGCGGTTGCGGCTTCGGGTGATAAACGGCTCTCCGATTCGATGGAGCTGCATACCGGGTGGCGGCCTCAAACCGTTGGCGCCGGGGCAGCCTCGGATAGTTTTCGACGCCTTGTTTGGATAGGTGTCCGCTTTCTGATAGCACGCCTTCCAGAGATGAAGGAAGGCGACGTCGTAGTTGTTGTCGAGCGTCATCACCATCGAGCCCACGGCGTCAAGGGTGCATCCACCCTTGAACTGGCTCGAGATGTAGGGCGCGGAGTCGCAGCGCGCGTTGAAACTGTATTCGGGATTTCCATATCGCCAGTTGAGCGGGTGCAGAGGTTCGTCGATCTTGATCCACGGGTGGAAATTACAGCTGGAGATCGCGTCCTCAACATTGGATACGACTTGACCGTTCTGGTTCGTGCGTGTTGCCGGAGCGTCACCTTGCGCCGCACGGAATCGGAACGTGGCCCACTTGTTCCAGGGGCCGCTCGTGTCCGATCCGTCAACTAGTTCGCGGCCCTTCTTGACCACGTAGTTGCGTTGCTGACTGCCGTTCCATGTCGTCATGTGTTTGCACGAGTTTTGCCCCCAGGCCGGATTCATGCTGAGCGTGAAGTCGGCGTCGAGATAGTCGTCGTCCTGGGAATCGACGTCACGAGTATAGATGTCGAAATAGACGTCTCTGCTCGTTTCTCCGGCGGCCGCGTTCCGACCGTCCATACCGTTGGTCGTATTGGCGACGGCGATCAGGTAACCATCGAAGAGGTCGTGATCGAATTCAGGCTGCGCGATATAGAACTTATGGATCATGCAGCCGCTAAAATGGCTCTTGATGTAGTATTCGCGCTCATGAGTGACTGAATCCAGCCAGCCCCGGTCGTTATAGTAGTCCCAGCACTGCTGGGGAGTTACACGATCATATTTCATAGGATCGGCCATTGTCTGCATCGATCCGGATCGAGCTGAGGCCGATGACGTCTGCTGCTCGGCTCGGCTGCCATCATATAGCGCCCAGACTTCTTCCGGCAGGAGAGCCCGGGTATACGCCCATATCTCGTCTATGGCGCCGTCCATACTGGTGCCCAGCGTCATCGGACCGGCAGCGTTCCAGGAGGCGAAGCTGATCGGAGTGCCGATGGTTCGGTCGTCCACCTCGGCCGACTCGTCCAGCTCTGGCATTCCAATCACATTCCCATTGAGATAGAGAATGGCGATTCGAGTGCTGCTGTCGTAGGTCGCGGCGACGTGGAACCATTGATTGACCGGCGTCTCTTCACTGGATAGCACGCCTTCAATGGATGCCGTAGCGGAGTCGGCACTGGTAAAGGTGAAAATCAGCCCCTTGTCTGGGTCGTTGCCTAGACGGAACGCTGAGGAGTTGGTGCCGGACTGCTCGATAATCGTGTATTCGCCGTCCTTGTCCTCCCATTTTACCCATGCGGCAACCGTGAAGCTCTGATCGGTGCGGATCACCGGGCCCGCTGTCTTCGCTAGCGGGCCGGTGACGGGCTGTGGAAGGCGGATGGCGGCATACTGCCACTCCGACCATGCCGACGCGAGAGTGCTCGAGACGGCGCGGGCACGCCAGCGGATCTTCCAGCCGTCGGTCAGTTTCCCGTCCGGCACAGCCACAGTGGCCTGGCTACCGGAGGCGATGTTGTCCACCGCGCCGGCCCAGATCTGGCCGGTGCCCTGACCGGTGGCGGCAGGGTCGTGGTCCAGCTCGAACTCGGCCCGCAACGCCCCTCCCGTTGGGTCTGTCACCTGAGCCAGCAGACTGGGGATCAGACTGGTCGTGACGGTTTTGCCGTCGACCTGACGAGAAGGGGCGATCTGGAGCGCGCCCACAGTAGGGTTGGGCTGCGGATCGGGGAGGTCGACGGTGACGTTCTGCCAATCCGACCAGGCCGAGGCCGTGGAGGCTGCGGTGTTGACGGCGCGGGCACGCCAGCGGATCTTCCAGCCGTCGGTGAGTTTCCCGGCCGGAACGCTGACGGCGGCTTGGCTGGCGGAGACGACTGCGTTCGAGGCGCCGGCCCAGATCTGGCCGGTGCCCTGGCCGGCGGCGGCCGGGTCGTGCTCGATCTCGAACTCGCCGGTCAGGTTGCCACCGATGGTGTCGGCGACGGTGGCGGCCAGTTGCGGAGTGAGCGAGGTGGTTACCGTGGTACCGCCCGCGCTCTGGGCCGGGGTGATGGCCAGGCCACTCACCGTGGGCGCCGAGGAGGCGCCGCTGGTGGTGATGGTCAACTTGGGCGGGTTGTTGAAGTCGAGCGTCTCCTCCGAGGCGGGGAAGATGCGGTAGTTGCCGTTGACGCTCTCGTTGGGCGATTGCAGGACGATGCCGTGGTTGGCGGCGCCTGCGGCCCAGTCCTGGGCCATGCCGGTGACGTTCCACTCCATCGCGCCTGGCCACGTTGGGCAGGACTGGTTGATGGCGGCGGTGTTGGTCTGGGCGTCCTCGGTCGTGGAGGCCGGCATGTTGGCCCAGTACAGGTTGTTCGGATCCCACGCGGCGGTGAGACGGCGGGCCTGGATACCGGCGCCCACGGCCGGGCCGCAGCTGGGCGCGTCCACGTTCAGCAGCGACAGCTTGGCGTCGGTCACCGTCGAACCGGGCAGGCCGAGGGTGTCGAAGAGCAGATGTACCCGAGACTTCTCACTGGCGGTCCGGGTACCGGCCGTCACGAACATACCGCTCGGATAAGCCGGCGCGTCGGCGGTGGAGGCCAGATCAACTTCGACGTCATGCTGAAGCGGCATGACAGTGGCGGGGGTCAGTGAAACCGGATACACGGTGGACGGGCTGGTCAGGAAGCCGTGATCGGGCTTGAGGCTGACCTCGGCGTACCCCTTCTTCGTGACCACTTCGGCGTCGATCTTTGCGCGCTTGACACCGTGGGTGAGGCCCTTGCCGCTGCCGTCCCACATCATTGGACGCGCGCCTGTGGCGATGATCTCCTTGGCTGGGTTCTTGAGGAGCAGCCGACTGTCCTTGTTCTCCGACAGGATGAGGCCTGATGTCTCTACACCGATGCGGATCTCGAGCGGTTTGCTCGGCCGTTCTCGCAGGTGCACCTCGTGCAGGAACCCGGTCGGCAGCACGGTTACGACTAGATCGGAGCCCTTGCCCGCTGCATCGGCGAAGGTAGCCTTGTTCGCTTTCACCGTCGGACTTGGCAAAGCTGTCGGCCACTGCAACGCATACGATTGCCCGTGGCGGTTGACCAGCTTCGCGAACGCTCCTGTCCCTCCGGTCGAGATCTCTACGGTGGCGCCCTCTGCTATTGCCTTCGGCTGTAGCACACCGCCGCGACTGGTCAGGTCGGTATCGATTGGTACCCAGTTGTCACCCTGTTTGGTGCGTACGGGGCCTGCTGTGACCTCGGTGACAAAGGATCCCTCAGGTTGAGCGTAAGTAATGCGGTCTTCTGTGGTCTCAGCGGGGACCTCTACTTTTGTGCCTTCAGCAGCGGCTTGCTTGGATGCCTCCAACCGGCCTCGCACATCCTGCTGCGTTGCGCCAGAAGGTGGCGCGGTACCGCCGGAGACGTTGGACAGCGCAGAGTTGCTGACCCCCGGTACCCATTCGACGCCAGGTTGCACCGTTGCGTTGTGTTGGCCGCTGGTGTCTGCCGCTGTGGATCCGCTGCCTTCGGTGAATGACCACCGAGCCGTTGCGTTCTCCGCCGGAGGCTTCATAGGCGACTGTAGATCTTCTTCAGGGATGGCGCTGTCGTTGACAGCGTTCTCGCGAGCTTCCTGCAATTCGGCGTAGGTGACGGCTGCAGGCTGTGGCTCCGAGTTCGCAATGCGTCCCTTCGCGATGTAGGCATCGAGTGCTGCTTGGGTCCGGACGCGCGGCTCTCGCGGATCCTGCATCACCACATACCGCACGGGGGGCGGCTCGAAATCGACCTTGAGCCTGGGACCGTGGGCGGGATAGCCGCTGGTCTGCTCCCGGCTGCGGTAGCGGCGCCAGTTCCGCAGCTCGGATTCGTCGCCGGCGGTGAGCTGGAAGCCATAGTTGGGCTCTCCGTCAGCCCACGCTTGCACGATCGGGTTGACGTAGTGGATGAGGTCGTGCTCGTAGTTCATCGAACCGGAGCAGTCGGGGCTGTAGGCCCCGTACTCGGTGTCCGCGCCCGCGCTGGTGACCGACGGCTGGCCGCCCCACTGCAGGGTCAAGTGGTCCCAGTCGGACGTCACCCGCCGGGCGGTGATCCCGGACCCGACGAACAAGCCGCAGTCGTTGGACAGGTAGTTCCACAGCTCCAGGTCGGCGTTCTGAATCCTGGAACCCCAGAACGGGTCGCTTGACCCGGGAAGCGGGAACTGGATGTAGGCGCGCCAGCGCTTGGCGATGCTGCTGGCGTAGGACTTGCCGACCCACATCTGATCGCGGTAGTGCATGTCCCAGCTGTCGGTGAGGTCCACGTCATTGATGTACGTGTCCATCGGGTCGCCCGCGGGGCAGGGGTCGCCCCCGAGGGTGCACTCGTACCAGTCGTCGTCGACCGCGGCCATCGTCACCGGGTACGTCGTTGCCGGGTCGGCGAGGAAGGCAGCGTCGGGGCTGTACACCAGCGCCGAGCCGTCCAGGCTCACCTGTGCCCTGCCGATCCTGATGGCGCCGAGATCGGCGTTCGCGTCGGCCGCGGCCGCATCCAGCAGCGCCGCGGGCCGGATGTCGAGGCTGTGCTTGCCGTTGTCGCTCTTCAGCGCCGGTTGCCCCTTGGCGTTCTTGCCGAAGGAGATGCCCTTGGGCAGATCCACGGGGACGTGGAAGGTCACCGGTCCGGCGGGGCGTTCCCGGATGACGATCTGCTGGCGGAACCCGGTCGCGGTGGCGGTGACGACCAGATCGATGCCCTTGCCGTAAACGGACGCGTAGGTGGCGGTGCTGCCGTTGAGCGTGGGCTTGGGCAACGTGCGTGGAGCGTCGATCCGGGCGGCGATGTCGCCGCTCTTGCTCTTGATCGCTTCGGTGTTGCCGCCGGCGGACAGCAGCAGGCTGCCTTTGGCCGCCTTGGGCCTGATGACTCCATCTGCCTCGACGAGGGTGGTGTCGATCGGGGTGAAGCCGTCGCCGTTGGCGTTCTTGACCCGGACGGGCTCCAGGTACAGCTCCATCCGCAAGGTCTTGCCGTCGGGGTTGGCGTAGTAGGTGGCGCTTTCCGAGCGCAGTGACTCGATCTCGATGCGCCGGTTGTCCTTCTTGGCCTGCGCCAGCGCTTTGCCGGTGGGCGTGGCGGGGGCGCTCGGCGGCGTCGTGGGGGTGGGAGCGGTGGTGGGGGGTGGCGTGGGGCCCTGGGCGATCGCGGGCGCGCTCATCAGCGAGAGCGGCATGGTCAGGGCTGCGATCAGGGCAGCGCGGCGGCGCGTCCGGCTGGATAAGCCGGACGCTGTTCGTGATGGGTTCACTCGAGCCTTTCGAACGCATGTGGCAAAACGGAGTGATCATCACATGTGTTGCGATCTTGTGTAAAGATCCTTTTCGGCTTGAAGGCGCCTACCCAAGGAAGACCACTCGAGTGGCGCTGCTATCTGATGCATCAACCGGGTGATCCAACGGCAAGGTCCGACGAAGGAGGGCCGCGGCAGCCGATCACCCAAGGCACGTATGGCGAGCCCCCGACGCCGCCATCATCACCAGCTTCCCCGGCCTGACCGACCTCACCGGCGCCCGCGTACTTGCCGAACTCGGCGACGACCGCACCCGTTTCGCCGACGCCCGCGCGCTGATCCTGTTCGCCCTGCGAGCAGGAGCAGCCCGGGGCTACCGTGTGCTGTCCTGGGTGCTGCTGTACTGGCAGGTCAGCCAGGGCCTTATCCGACGTATCGGCCAGGTTCACCAATGAATCCCTCGCTCAAGGAGGCGCTTGAGAAGGCAGAAAGCGCCAAGGCCGGAGATGATGAAGGCATAAGCGCTGTTCTAACCAGTAACCTCATCACTACCGGAATCGACGTCGATATGTCCTCTGCAATATTGCCCGGCCCCTTCTCCGCTGGCCCACCCATGGATGCTTCAGGAAGAGTAATCCGCCCTGCCGATTGATCCACACCGACTCGACGCCGTGGCGCCGCTCGTCTGAGTTGGACGCGCGGACCTGGTAGTCGATGCGGCGCCACGAGGACGGTTCCATGTACATCGCGGTCTGCGGTGAGTCTATTCGCGAGATGAGCTAGGCCGCGTCGCGTTTCCTTCTGCATATAGCTGGATCGGCGCTGTCAGCTTGAGAGATTCACTCGTCGACAATGTAGACGCGCTCTCCAGTCTTGAGGGGTGTGTCGTCGGGGCCTTTTATGTGCGGGTTGATCCAGATGGGTCGGTGCACGCCACGAGAGGGTTACCACTGCTGACGCCAGTGACCACGGACCATCCACCGACAGGCATAGTCACGGCTCTCACCAGCGTCGTCGGCGAGTGCGCCGTGCTCCCGTGAGGCGCGACGCAGGCGTAGGAGCTGGACAGGGCCGCTGCTGTAGCCGTCGCGCTGGTCTCGGCGCTGGGAGGCTCGGGAGCGGTGCAGATCCTCAGGCTCGGCGACGGCGGGCTGGCCCATGAGCAGCCATGTTGCCCGCACCGACTGCACCCATGGGGCGGTGGAGCCGAGGTCAGCGTCGAAACTCGCACCCGGTTGAAACGACATGGGTACGCGCTCGCTGCCGTACCACATGACAGCCTCGTTATCCCAGGTGAGCGGGGCCTGCTGCTTGCGCAGATGGGCAAGTTCTTGGGTCCGCAGCGGGCGACCGGCCAGTCTCCGGGAGAACTCAACCATGCCGTTGATGTCGGTAGGGGTGTAGAAGGTCATCCACAATCCGCCATGGCGGCGGGCAGGGTTGGGTGGGCATTGGCCCCAGCTGACCGCGACGATGGGGTAGCGCTCCACCACCAGGTCGCGGTTGATGTAAGAGCCGATGGGCTCGCCAAACACCATGAATCCAGTCGGGCTTGGGACGTCGGCGGGTTCGAGGTGAAACTCGGGCAGCGACTCGCCGGCCACCACCGCCAGTCTGCTCAGCTCCGTGGTGACGAAAAACAACTCGGCACTCTTGAGCCGCTCGTGTTCTTCTTCGCACAACTGGCGTGAGGCTGCCTCTGGGGTAGGTGCCTGCGGCACGATCGAACCGCGGCCACCGGCTAAGGCACGGGCTTGGGTGTCGATCGCCCATGGAGTAAGCATGTGCGCAGCCAAGGTTGCCCGTAACTCGGGCACCGCCGGCAGGCCCAGAAATTCGAACAGATATATAAAAAGCCAGGTCAGACGATGTCTGGCCTGGCTGATCGAGTGTGCCCCCTGCAGGATTCGAACCTGCGCACCCGGCTCCGGAGACCGGCCCAAATCACGGCGCTCACCAGGCGAAACGCTCTGTACGAGCCGTTGTCTGTACGCAGGCTGTACGTAACCACGTTCTCGCTAAGCCGCGAGTTCGCAGCGGCGTACCGTCGTGACCAGGTCTCGCCGATAAAGGAGCCCCCTCGATGATCGAGACGACAGCGATCGAGTCGAGCTGGAGTAGGCGACTCCTTCTCGTCGCCCAGGTGGTCGCTGCGATCCTGGGCGCGGTAATAGTGATAGCGCTCCCGTTCGAAGACCTCGTGGCGCTGGCGAGCTCCCCGCAAGGACTTGGACAGGGGGCGTTCTGGGCGTGGGTGGTGGCGCTCTGGCTGGCCGCGTCTCCCGTCGCATTGGCGCTGTCTGCAGCACAGTCCTGGCGGCGCGGCTATCGGGCTCGTCGACTGCTCGCCGCCACCTGGACGCTGATCGCTCTCGCCGCCGTCGTGCATTGGGATGCGGGCGGTTCGTGGGCCGAGCTTCTCGCGCGGCCCGCCGCGCTCGCTCTGATGCTCTGGATGATGCGGCCGCTCGATCCCCACCCCCACCCTGGACGCGTCGGCACCTCGGACGACGACGACAGCGAGGGCTGAGCGCCGCTTCGGCAGTACTACCCGAGAGTAACCGCACAGGGCAATGTGGCCAGTCGGCGACGAAGCGTATGTCCAAAAGTGTTCGCCTGAAACAACGTTTCCGCAGGTGAACGCCATGGGTGCGCGTCCAAGAAATATGGACACTGCCGCCCGTGACAATGCATCGCCATGTGCGGATCATTGAGACATCGCCAGCAACCCATAAGGCGGAAGCTGCCCAAATGGTCGAAATGCCTTCATTAGGTAACCCTTTGTGTCGCGCTGACTGTAGTCATGTGAATACTGCGCAAATCAGCCACGGACACACCGGCTCCGGCGCCGCCTTGATGCGGGGGCGTCCCCCGCATCGCCCCAAAGCCGGAGGTCAATCCCAATGCGCCGGACGGAGGCCGGAGCCGTAGGGCGACGCTGGCGTTGCCGGAGGCGTCTGCCGGGGCCTACCCGACCCACCGTCTTGGGCGAGCTTCGCGAAGTGGAGAACGGCAGCTTTGGCCCCCGCGGCGATTTCGTCGCTGAGCTCGGAACTGCGTGGGACGTCGGGATTCATCTTCATCCAGACCACGGCGAACTTGATGATCTGGTCGATGTCGCTGGGGCGCAGCAGGATCGCGTCGGCCGCGTGCAGCGGCTCAGGAGCCCGGTGCTGCCACAGCCTGTAGAAGCGGCCCTCCCGGTCGTTGAACCCCAAGTGTCGCTCGCCGTGCGGGTTGATCAAATTAACGGTCCACGGCATATCTTCGGGACCGGGCATCCACGGTTCTTCTGCCTGGTTCACCAGGGCACCATCCTCGTCCGGCTCGGGGCGGCGAGTCGTCGAGCAAACACCGCCAGATCGAAGTTCCGCTGATCATGATCGCGGGCCCGTCCTGCCGGAGCAAGATGGCGATCACGGCCTGATCGCGGGGGCGCGGTGCTCAGCGATCAAGCTTCCTGAGCTGGCAAAAGTCACGTTTTGAGGGCATCCCGCCTCTACCTGGTGACACTCAGGCCCGGCCGAGAGGAAGGAAACCTAGTGATCCAGCGATTGAGAGCCCCTACACACGAAAATCACGGAGGCGGGTGTTGACCGACAGCCATTCAGCAGCTATCGCGCAACCTGCAACTCCCCCGTTCGGCTTTTCCGATGACGAAACATATCTGATAGTGGAGGGTGTGGATTTCGCGGACTTCTATCGGAAAGAGCGATCAGGGCTCGTAGCTTTCGTTGTGAATCATGGCGCAGACCATCAGGAAGCGAGCGACGCGGTCCAAACGGCCTTTGCGGCGGTGCTCCCACCCCGCTGGGAGACGATCCGTGAACCTCGCGCCTACCTGCGAAAGGCTGCGCTACGCGAGTACTACAGGTCGGCTCCCCGAGCCGTTACGACCGTCGAGCTCACAGAGGAAGACGTAGCCACAGCGTTGACTGGAGGATCGCCGCCGCTCGACATCGTGGAGGCGGCTGAAGGCGTGCAATGGGTTATTTCAGCGCTGACGATATTACCCCTGAAGCAGCGCCAAGTAATGGCCTGGCACATCGACGGTTACTCACATGCCGAAATTGCTAAGCACCTCTGCATTCCTGTGACCGCAGTCCGAAAGAACTTCAGCCGCGCCAAGCAAACCCTCCAAGACTACCACTCCAACCAGCGAAGGGAGGCAGGGTGACAAACCAAGACGCCTACTCAAGCTTTGCTGATGACGAGTTCGAAGCGCTGCTGTGCCGGGCAAGTGAGGCACAGGTCGCCAAGCTGGACGCTGAGTGGGATTTCGATGCAGGACTAGCCGATGTCTACGCCCGCGCTGCGCGAACCGAGCCCACTACCAGTGTCTCATCGAGCCCGTCATACCTGGCCGAGCCTGAACAACACCATGACGCAGAATCCGACGCGGTGGCGGATGTTTGCTCCCACATCGAGATGCTGGATGTCCTGCTCGCGACGGTAGGTAAGAGGGGCGATGGCCCCGTGCTCTACGGCAGCCATGTGCTGTCGGTGCGTCAATATCTCATGCAGTTACGCATCGGCCTGAGCCGGCGCCAGCTCACCAGGTCGGAGGCTTTCGGCCTGCTCGAGCTAGTCACGCACGCCCTCCGAGAGGCTGACCGCGGGATACATCGACAGGGTGGTCTGTCCTTGGAACAGGCTCTGCGCGATCGCATCGGCGAGCTCAGAGAGATCAACACCGATCTCCACCAGCAAATAGACACCCTCCGTGACAAGGTCATGCAGCTGTTCAACGACGCAAACGACGCTGCATCTCTCGCACCTACCCCACACTGACCACGTAAAGGATCCCCTCATGGGCAAGGCCGAACGCAATCGCAGACGACGCCAGCAGCAAGGTGTCCGCTCTCAAGCATGGACGGACATTCCGCTGGGCGCTGTGCGTGGCGGCACTCCAGCCGCAAGGGCCATGGCTGCCGACGTTCTGGACGACGTTCAGATGCCGTGTCGGGTCACGTTCTTCGACGACCCTATGTTCGGGGGCCCCAAAGCCACCGTCACCAGCATCCAGCCGGACGGGAGTGTGAGTACCGACGGCAAGATCATCAACCCTCCTCCCGTGGTGCTCTTCGAGCCCACCCTGACGATGATGATCCAAGACAGGCGAACCGGGACCATCCATGAGGCCCGAACCGAGGGAATCATCAGCAACGGCTTTCATCGCATCCCCCGCGGCATCCTGGCCAATATGCCCGTCGAAGGTTGGGGCCTCTATCGGACCGCCACAGGACTAATGTTGCGCGACCCTTTGGGAGGTGTGTGGGCCAGGGGAGAAGTCGAGTTGGAGCCCGCCTGGCTCTCAGAGGCAACTAGCCAGGGCTGGGTCACCGTCTTCTTTGGCCCCCGCCTCGGGGTCAGGGTTCCCCCAGGCAGGAGTGCATCCAGCTATTCCGTGTCGGATCGAATTTCCGAGTTTCGGGAAGGCCGGAGTCTAGGCCTGTGCGCCGCGGCCAACGTCAGATGGCACCCCGCCTCACCCGCAGAGACCATGGACTGGGCCTTGCTGCCTGCGGGGATCTTCGGTCAGCCGTTGCCTCTGGCCTACGTACCGCAGTTCAACTTCACTCGCCTAGGTGGACCCGAGGCGTTCGGCTTCGTGCCGGCTCCAGATCACATCGCCGACGTCCCGATCGCCATTGGCCTGGCGGCTGACGTCACCCGCACCGATGTCGACCTGTTTCAGCCGCACCTTGACGAAGGTCTCGACTTCGTCGCGGGCTACCGAGCCATCGGTGGTCAGATGTACGACGCCTGGCACGCCGCCGCACACACCAGCGGCCAGATACTGGTCATCACCGGCCATCAAGACTTCCCCGCCGGGCCCGAACATCGCTACGACAACCTGAGAGACCTTATGGAACGGCTCTTCCAGGTCGTGAAGGACTCCTATGCCGCGATCGTCCCTCTAAGCAAGACACCGCGGTATGCAAGCCCGAGCGAGCAAAACGCGCACGCCTGATTTCCGCACCTGTGGTCGATGCCGATCAATGGCTAAGCAGGGCGGACGGCTATGCCTGGTCGGCCCCTCGTGATCCTCTTCGTCGCGCTTGACGAACGTCCCGCGTCCACGAGTCCAGCCTCGCGCAGCAGGCCGATCCTCTTCCTGACGCTGTCGCAGCCCAGCTGAAGGCGTAGCCGAGATCTGCCTTGGGCCGGCCCGTCAGGTCGCCACCTTCGGTTGCTCGCCATCGCCCCCGAACCAGGCGCACGCGGGATGGTTTCTTCCTTAAGGCGAACGGCCTTCCCGACCGCAGGTTCTCCCTGTCATGGATCTCCAGGCCGAGACACTACGGACGGCTCTAGGTCAGGCTGATCCCGTCTATGTCCCGACCGGCAAGAAGAGACAGCATCTCACGTCACCACCTGCAGTCGAGCACCAATCAAGCGGTGTTCTCAGCAGCCAGGAGGGCCGAGAAAGGCCGCCCAGAACTTTCGGCGACGCTGGGTACGCTCTGCCTCTGCACGACCCGATCGAAAATCCCTTCGATCGGTGGCGGGCTCCCTGGGATCGCCCCCCAGGGAGCCTGGCAACAGCAGAACCGCCCCAACTGGAGGTCAGGTCCATGAGCAGAGTAGAAGACCCGGAGCGGTCACGAGTACACCCACCAGGTGTACTCGACCCTTTCGCCGGGTCGGGCCCCCTCGCTGGCGGGGCCGCTGTTCGGGCCCGCGGCCGCTAGGGGGGTCGACATGGCAGCCGCACAGGAAGGCTCACCCGCCGGGGGCGAGCCGCCCGCGCCACGGGTAGTGCCAGGGAAGGCGCTCGCGGCGAAGCTCGGTACCGGTGGGCTGGTCGCCGCGTTGGTTTTCAGCGGTTCACTGCCGTGGGCGCTGGGAATCGCGGGCGCGCTCCTGCTCTCGAGCATGGCCATCGTGGCTATGGCGCTTGCGCGGAAAGACGACGCGATGTTCGAGCGGTTGTTGTGCCTGCTCGCTTTGGTGTGTGGCCGGGCAGTGACGCGCTACCTGTCCGCCCTACGCGACGCCTCCCGCCCAGACCGGCGTCCCGAGTTGCAGGCGGTGCCCAAGGTGCCGCGCGAGCAGCTGCCCGCCGAGCGGTGCGACGAGGCGGCATGACGTGCGCTGGTGCATGCTGCAGGCCATGTCGCCTGCAGCACGGCTCACGCATGGGCGAGAGCGCCGCTCTACCAGTCCATAGCTTGCCGACTCCCCGCCTGCCGCCGCTGCCCTATGAGCCACACGCCGGAAACCACCTGGAAGCACCTGGCGCTCGCGCGGAAACGGATCGTCACACCTCACGTGACGGTAGGGCCTCCGACCTACGACAGGCCCCCTTTCCGGTGTACTTGGCCTCTCCCCTGCTGGCTCAGAATCCAAATCTGCCGCACGTAACCGTCGCTGAATCCGCAGAATGTCCATTGAGGGCCGTTGGGGCAGGCCAACGGCGGTGCGCTTCTACGCCCAGATGCTGTCCGCAGAATTCAGCGGAACTACGCAGATTCGGGGGGCTGCTGCCCGCGACGGGCCGCACGGACGAGCTGCCCAGCTCGGGCCTTGGACAACCCGATCTGGGCGGCGAGTTCCGACACCGAGAGCGCCTCTGACGTCTGGATGCGCAACGCTGCCTCGGCTCTCACCAGGGCTGCGTCATCGGCCATCTCGCGTACCTGCTCGGCGAGGCGAGTGGCGATGAGGAAGGCCGCGTGCAGGTCGGGTTCGGCCCGCATCTGCCGTACCGCGTCCTGGTAGGCGCGTCTGAGGGCGAACAGAGCAGCGTCCAGGCCGGCGACGTCGGAAGGTTCCATCACGAGTTGCTCCCTGATCGATTACGGCTGGACAACTGCGGTGGTGGGCGCGGCGGCGAGTCGCGACACGGGCCGTCCTTTGGGATGGGTGGGGCAGGACGGGGCGCTCGCCGCCGCGCCGCTCAGGGGCGTCTCTCGCGAGCGATGAGGCGGGCGCACTCTTTGCAGACGGAATCGCCTATGCGCCAGGTGAACAGTTGGCCGAAGCGATTGCCCACCCTGGCTGTGCGTCCGCACACGGCGGTCACGGTCTGCGAGACGGCGGTGTCGGCCTGGCGCTCGACGAGGCACCACGGTCCGAGCCCGCTGATGACCAGTGCGAAGCGCTCCATGAAGGCGTCAGGTGTGGTCCACATCAGGTCACTTCGCCGTTCGCGCTGGCGAGGAGGACGACCAGCCCGAGAGGGCTGTGGTGGTGAATCGTCCGCGTGCAGGAGCAGCCGGGCTCCCAACATGCCCCGGTAGCACACCAGATGCCCCCGGATCGTTCGATGAGCCAGTCTGGATACGCCTTCTGGATCGACTGAGCGAATTCCTCGGCCTGCCCCTGATTCAGGTCGAGAGTGATGCGCGAGAAACCTGGCACTCTCATGACCACAGGATAACGCGGTATAGAGCGGTATGCAGCGGCATGCCGCTACCTAAGTGTTTGTGCAGCTCAGGGCCGTTCTAGGTTGCTGTTATGGCAGAAGCGCAGGGCATCCCGCCGTTCGACCCTGAGGGCGCGGTCTACGTCTACGCGGCGATGGCTGATCACATCGCCGCTCGCATCGAGACGGGCGAGCTACGCGCGAATGCCCGGCTCGCCGGAGAGCGCGCCTTGGCCGAGGAGTACGGGGTGGCGCTGGGTACTGCGCGCCGTGCGATCGAGGAGCTGCGTCAACGTGGCCTGGTCGTGACCCTGCCGGCCAAGGGAACCTTCGTGGCAACGCCTCGTCCTGCGAGTGACGGCGAGGCGGACGCGCTCTGATTCTGCGGAGTTCTGCGTGATTCCGCTGAGTGTGAGCGACTTCTGATCGAATGCACTAAGCCCTCAGAAGATCGCTCTTCTGAGGGCTTAGTGCGGATTGTGCGACGACGTTTTCGTGTCACATCTCGTCGTTACGGATCTCTGCGGCCAGCGTGATAGTCACACCCGCCTCCTGATCTGCTGCAGAGGCATGGAGGCGAACGCCGTAGTCCTGCTTGATGCCGTTGGGCCATGCCCGAGCCCCAAGGGCTGACCGCCATGCCTCGAAATCGTCCTGTCGTTGGATCGGATCGACCGCATCGCAGTGCCCGGCGAGGATCGGTTCGGACTGGGCGCTCGCCACGGTCCAGGCGATGACCGGCAAATCCTCGCGAGCGGCTCGCTCCAGGAGCACGCCCAATACCTCGTACGCCCGACGCTGATACTCGGACTGTTCAACCATGCGTGCCCCCTTAAGCGATCTGCCCATCGGCGATGGTGATGGGCTCCTCGCCGTGCTTGTGGTCGTACATGCCGGCCAGGGCGGGGCGGAAGGCTGCGAGATGCCGCCGCCACGTGTCGCAGAGCGCGTCGCGAGCCGAGGAGTCGGTCTGAAGCAGGAATTGCAGGTGGCGCATTCCATGCAGCAGAACGTCTATGTACCGCGGAATGGGTGCCTCGGTCGCTTCGACCTCGATGGGTTTTCCGACGACGTCGGTCAGGGCAGGGCTGATCGGCTTCGCGTCGGGCCACTGGTCGCGGACGTACTCCAAGCAGTCGATGACCGCGACGTAGGTCAGGACGACGGCCTGGCCGTCAGCGCGCCATGACGTCGAGTGCAGAAGCTTCACGCCCGAAGCGGCCTTGTTCGCCTCCAAGAGGTCAGTGACGGCCGTGTGCGGGTCGCTCTCCTGAAGGATGGCCGATGAGCGCCATGCGTCGCTCCCGCTGATCAGCCAAATTCCGGTGGGGTCCGCCGAGACCGGCCAGACCTCTACCCGAACTTCGGTGCGCTCGCTCACTGAGTCTCCTTCGATGCGGTTCCACGTTGATCAGTGACGCCCTTGGCCGTCTTGATCAACTGGGCTGCTCGTGCCTTCGACACTCCGATGTGGCCGGCCAGATCGGCCAGCGACATCCGCTCCTGCTCGAAGATGCGGGCGGCGGTGAGCGCGCGGTGATCTCCAGAGGCTTCGATGAGCCGTCTGAGCGTCTCCACGAGTTCGGTAGCTCCGCCGTACGCACGGTTGGGATCGGGCTCTGCATCGATCGCAACCACTGCCGCTTCGAAAGCGCGCCCGAGGTCAGCAAGCGCGGTTTTGACCGCCTCGCTCACGCCTTCTTCTGTCATGCCAACCAGCGTAGACGCTCCGTCAAGGGGGGCCTAGACAACACGCGTGTAGTACCCCCTTGACGATCGTGCAGGGGGGCCTATACGGTCGTTCGTGTAGCGCCCCCTACACGGGCGGTCGACCTGGAGGAAACGATGATGATCCCGACGCAGCAGTCCCGCCGCATCCTGCCGACCTTGCTCGCTATCGGCGCTCTGTTCTTCATCGTCCGCGAGCCCGCCAAGGCAGCCCAGTTCGCCACGAGCGCGCTGGACGCCCTGATGAAGATCGCCGAGGCCGTTGCGACCTTCGCCTCTCACCTCGGCTGATACCCGCACGCAAGAGGGGCGGCCCCATCCGCCAAGACGCAGGCCGCCCCTCACTCCCGGTAAAAGGAGCAAGACCATCATGACCCGCAAGTCCACCCGCGTAAATCGCTCCCTCCATCCGTCGCGCACGGCGATCGGAACGCCGTGGCGGACGCGAGGGGAGACCCTGCTCCCTGAGTGCGTCTATGACCCCGAGCTGCACACCGGGCCGATTGACACGATCGAGAGCGCCGATCAGCGCGCCGCCCGCGAGGACGTTGCCCGCGACGTCTGCGCCACCTGCCCCGCGCGGCGGCTCTGTGAGCTTTACGCGCTCCGGGTCCGCCCGACCTCTGGCATCTGGGCTGGCCGTACCGCCGCCGAACTCGCCGAGTATCAGGCGGAGGCGGCGTGATGAAGAGAAACACGATGCTGGTGCTGCTCGCACTGCCCGCCGGTGTGGCCACATGGTCTGGGTGGGTCGGACTGGGGGAGAAGACCGGCTTCGGCATGGTCACCCCACTGCCCGGCATCGCGGACGGCTTCCAGATCAACACGGCCATCACGCTGCCGATCGGCGTGGAGACCTATGCCGCGTACGCCTTGGGCGCGTGGCTGAAGACCGGCAGCCGGGTGAGCGAGATCACGCGCACGTTCGCCAAATGGTCGGCCGTAGGGTCGCTGGCGCTGGGGATGCTCGGCCAGATCGCCTTTCACCTACTGGAGATCTCCGCTCGGGCCAAGGCGCCGGACTGGATCACAGCGGCGGTTTCCGTCCTACCAGTGCTGGTCTTGGGCATGGGCGCCGCCCTCGGTCACCTGCTGACCTGTGATGCGGCTAAAGCCCCCGAACTGCCCGCCGAGCGGGCCAGCGACCTGCACGCCGTGGCCACAACCAACCCACGCCGCAAGCCGCCGGCACGTGCGGCAAGGCCCCCCAAACGGACGGCGGTCAAGCGGACCGTCGCCGGTATCGATGACCTCATGCCGATTGGTCGCAGCATCGCCGCCGACCTGGAAGACCGAGGTCTCTCGCTGACCCGTGACCGGCTGCTGAAGGCCGTTCGCGACACCGGCCGGTCGATGTCCTCGGACCGCGCCTCGGCGTTGCTGGCCCGTCTCAAGAGCGAGGCCAATCCCAGCCCCGCGGAAGCCGTACCGAAGCAACGGCAGGCCGCCTGACAGCTGCCGACCGTCCGCCGGACGGCGCACCGACAGACCGTGATCACAAGCAGGGGCGCGGACTCATCCGCCAAGACCAGACCGCGCCCCGCCACCCCCGCAACCGCGAAGACCACGAGGTGACCTCATCATGACGCACAGCCCTTCCGACCCCAACGACAGCTCGGACGGCAAAGACGCGGACATCGTCCACCTCGACGCCGCCCGTGCCGGACGCCACCCGTACGAACCGACCGCCGACCGTCCCGAAGAGGCGGACCGGACCGCCGCCACTCCTGCGGACGGACCGGTTCTTGAAGGAGAGATCGTCCGCGTGGACCAGCCCGGACCGGACCGGACCGACTGGCGGACGGACCTGGAAGCCAAGGCTCGCGCCCGACAGCCGATCGTCCCGCTGTGGCTGCGGTCGGCGGACGAAGCGATCGAGACGCTGAAGTGGGTGGGACTCCACTACCTGCACGTCGGCGGCTACCAGCTTGCCCGCGCGCCGCTGTACGGCGGACGGCTGGCCGTCCGCTGTCCCCGAGGCCTCGCCCGCCTGGTGGGCGGCATGGTCCGGTGGACGTTCGACCTGGAGGGCGAGCCGGTACGGCTGGCCGCCGTGCAGAAGACGGACCCGGAGAACTACCTCAAGCTGAGCAGGCAGCGTGACTCTCGCGTCCGCCTGCGTGTCTGGATCGCTGGCGCCGCCCTCGTGACCCTGCTGATCGCGGCGATCGTCATGGCCGACCAGCCGACCCACGTTCAGTGGACGGCTCTGGCCGTGGCCCTGGCCGCTCTCGGGGTCATCGGCAAGCCCGCTGATCGCCCGCTCATCAACCGCGCCGTGGTGCCTGCCAACGTGGAGCGGCTGACCAGTGACATCGTCGTCCGTGCGCTGACCGCTCTCAGCATCGCCGGCATCAACCAAGCCATCGCCAAGAACCCGAAGGACGCCATCCGGTTCGTCGCCCCGATCACCCGCGACGGCCCAGGGTGGCGTGCGGACATCGATCTGCCCTACGGCGTGACCGTGGCCGATGTGATGGACAAGCGCGACCGCCTGGCCT
Organism: Nonomuraea sp. NPDC003804; assembly: GCF_040610675.1. Classification (NCBI taxonomy): domain Bacteria; kingdom Bacillati; phylum Actinomycetota; class Actinomycetes; order Streptosporangiales; family Streptosporangiaceae; genus Nonomuraea; species Nonomuraea sp. NPDC003804. Next base: position 200,091 of record NZ_JBEXMT010000014.1, on the reverse strand, counting down.
CGGCGCTGCGTCGCCCGCTCGGGTGCATCTGGCCCGAAGGCGACAGCTCCATCCACGAGGGACGGCTGATCCTGTGGGTGGGGGACAAGGACCTGTCCAAGACCTCCGTGCGCTCCCCGCTGACCAAGGCGAGCAGCCACGATGTGTTCAGGGGCGTCCCCTTCGGCAGTGACCCGCGTGGACGTCCCATCGTTGTGCCGGTCATCCAGCACAACATCCTGATCGGGTCGCTGCCCGGCCAGGGCAAGACCGCCGCGGTGCGTGTGCTGGCCTCGGGGGCGTTGCTCGACCCGACCGTGGAGGGCTGGATACACGAACTCAAGGGCACCGGCGACCTGGACCCTCACGAGCAGAACTGCCACCGCTACGTCTCGGGGATCGAGGATGAGGCCATCGCCTACGCCGCCGACTCCCTGACCCTGCTGCGCAAGGAAGTCATGCGCCGCTCGGGCGCCCTCAAGGCGCTGCCGCCCGATCTGTGCCCGGACAAGCGCGTCACCCGCCAGATCGCCGACAAACGGTCTCTTGGGCTTCACCCGCTGGTCTGCGTCATCGACGAGTGCCAGAACTTGTTCGCGCACCCTGAGTACGGCGGCAAGGCCGGCGACGACGCCGAGTTCATCATCAAGCTCGGACGCGCTCTCGGCGTGGTGCTGATCCTGGCCACCCAGCGCCCGGACAAGGACAGCTTGCCCACCGGCATCTCGGCGAACGTGTCGATCCGGTTCTGTCTGCGGGTGGCCGGACAGATCGAGAACGACATGATCCTCGGGACGTCGGCCTACAAGAACGGCGTCCGCGCCACGGTGTTCGTCCCCGAGACCGACGCCGGTATCGGGTATCTCGTGGGCGCGACTCCGATGCCGAAGGTGGTCCGGTCGGCCTACCTCGACACCCCGGCCACTCAGCGCATCGCCGATCGGGCTCACGCCCTGCGCGTCAACCTCGGGACGCTGTCCGGGCACGGCCTGGGGGAGCGGCCCGAGCAGCTCACCCCGTCCTATGACCTGCTGGCCGACATCCTCGCCGTGGTCCCACCCTCCGAGGCCAAGGTCTGGAACGAGATCGTCGTGGACCGGCTGGCCGATCTCCGCAGCGACGTCTACGGGCCGTGGGCGGCGCTGGAGGGCGGCGCGAGGACGGCTCAGCTCACGACGGCGCTCAAGCCGTACGGCATCAAGACCATGCAGGTGTGGGGCACGCCAGAGGGCGGCGGCAAGGGCGCGAACCGCATCGGCATCGCCCGCGACGACATCGCCAACGCCATCACGCAACGTGACCGTGGAGCGGCTTCGTAGAGCCCGGGATTGCCTCTAGACCTAGAGGCCGGCCCCTCTAGGTCTAGAGGCTCCCCTAGAGCCGAAAACGCCTCTCCATCAGCGATCTAGCGTCTAGACCCTGACCTGCGCAAACCCTGGAATCGGCCTTGGAGGCCCTCATGGCGTCCGCCATCGTCCTGCTAGTGCTGTGCTTGCCGCTCGTCACTCTCGGTTATCTCGGTTTCTGTCTGGCGTCCCCGTGGGGCGTCTGCCGCTGCGCTCCTGGCGGCAAGAACCGCACCTGCCGTGCCTGCCATGGCACCGGGATGCGGCCGCGCCTCGGCTGGCAGCTCTACGTCTACTTCCGCCGCCTGCACCGCGACGGCAACCACTGAACTTGGAGATCCACATGCACGACCTCACCCGGTACGCCCTGGCCGCCGCCGCTCGCGGATGGCACGTCTTCCCGCTCACGCCCGGCCAGAAGCGCCCCTTGCGGGGCTTCACCGACTGGGAAGGGCAGGCCACCACCAGCGCCGCACGCATCCGCCAGATGTGGGCACGCGCGCCCTACAACATCGGCATCGCTTGCGGCCCGTCCCGCCTCCTAGTGATCGACCTGGACGTCCCCCAGGACGGGGATGATCCGCCGCCGCCCGAATGGGCGCTGCCCGGCGTTCATGACGGCTCTGACGTTCTCGCCGTGCTCTGCGAGAAGGCAGCAGAGCCTCTGCCTCTGGAGACCTTCACGGTCCGCACGGGGCGCGGCGGCACGCATCTCTACTTCTCCACGCCGCCCGACGTGGAGCTTGGCAACTCTGCCGGCAAGCTCGGCTGGAAGATCGACACCCGGGCGCGCGGCGGCTACATCGTCGGCCCTGGAAGCCGCGTGGCCCCTGGAAGGTATGAGGCCATCCACACGGCTGCCCCCGCGCCGCTCCCGTCGTGGCTGGCCGAACGCCTCGCCGCCGACCCCGTGCAGCCCGCACTGCGGCCTGTGGTGGGTCACGCTCTCGGCTACGCGCTGACCGCGATACGTGCCGAGGTGGAACGCGTCCTGGCCGCCGCTCCTGGCACACGCAACAACACGCTCAACGCCGCCGCCTTCGCCCTCGGCCAGCTCGCCGCCGCAGACCTGCTGCCGCGCCACCTGGCTGAAGCCTGTCTTCAAAGCGCCGCCGAGGCCATCGGGCTCCCCGCCCGGGAATCCTTCTCCACGATCCGTTCGGGCCTCGACTCCGGGTACCGCCAGCCGCGGAGGGTGGCTTGACCACCATCACCGACCCGCGCGCCGCCGCCGACGCCCTGCTGAACAACCTCGGCGCGGCCGAGCAGCTCGCAGAGCTGCACCAGGCCGCGCAACCCTGGGACAAGCCCGCGCCCTTCGGCCAGCGCCGCGAGCTGCCGCCGTTCCCCGTGCATGCGCTTCCTGCATGGGTGGCCGATCACATGTCCGCGGTGGCGGAGGAGACACAGACGCCGCTCGACCTGGCGGGCTGTGTCGGCCTGGCCGCCCTGTCCACCGCCGCCGGGGGCCGAGCGGTGGTCAACGTCCGAGGCTCGTGGACGGAACCGGTCAACCTCTTCGTGTTGGTCGCGATGCCGCCAGGCTCGCGCAAGTCCGCCGTCTTTCGCGCCATGACCGCGCCGCTGCACAGCGCGGAGAAGGCGTTGCTGGACCGTATCGGCCCGCAGATCACCGAGGCCGAAGTTGCGCGCCGCCTGGCCGTCGACGTGGCCGAGAAGGCCGCCCGTACGGCAAGCAGCGCGCGAGGCGAAGCCGCACCCGAAGCCATCGCCGAAGCGCAGAGCGCCGCCTTGTCTGTGGAGGGCATCAAGGTCCCTGTCCTGCCCCGGCTCGTCGCCGACGACATCACCCCGGAGACGGCCGCAAGCCTGCTCACCGAGCAGGGCGGACGGCTGGCCGTGCTCAGCGCGGAGGGCGGCATCTTCGCCACGCTCGCCGGACGCTACTCGGGCACACCGAACCTGGACCTGTTCCTCAAGGGCCACGCCGGAGACGCCCTGATCGTTGATCGGCGAGGCCGCACGGAACGGGTGGACAGCGCCGCCTTGACCATGGGCTTGGCCGTACAACCGGAGATCATCGCCGACATCGCCGGCATGCCGGGATTCCGCGGCAAAGGCCTGCTCGGACGCATCCTCTACAGCCTGCCCAAGAGCAACGTCGGATATCGGCGAATCGACCCGCCGCCCGTGCCCGAACCCGTCGCCGCCCGCTACGACGCCAACCTTCAGCAGCTCACCATCGGCATGCACGACTGGGACGATCCCGCCCGCCTGGTCTTGTCCGCCGAGGCCAGCGAGACCTTCACCGAGCACCGCCGCACGACCGAAACCCGCCTACGCCCCGACTCGGGTGACCTCGGACACATCACCGACTGGGCAGGCAAGTTCGACGGCGCGGTGATGCGTCTGGCCGGCCTGATCCATCTGGCCGAACACGTCGACGACGGGTGGCGACGCCCGATCAGCGCCGACACCGTCAACGCCGCCATCGTCCTAGGCGAGTACTTCACCGCTCACGCGCTGGCCACCTTCGACGCCATGGGCGCCGACTCCGACGTGGAGGGTGCCCGCAACGTTCACGCCTGGCTTGAGCGCACTCGCACGGCCCGCTTCACCGTCCGCGAAGCCTTTACAGCGCTCTCCCGCAGCCGCTTCCGCAAGGTGGCCGAGCTGGAGGCACCACTGGACCTGCTCGAACAACTCGGGTGGATCAGACGCGAGCCCGAACCGCCCCGCAGCGGACCAGGCCGCCGCCCCTCCCCCGCCTACGCCGTCCACCCCTGCCTGTCCGGTCACGCCTTCGAAGGGACGACGAAGTGAAGCCAACCGCCATCAACATCCGCCACGCCAGCAGCCGCACCGGCACCTGGATGAGCGTCCCCGAACTCCTCGAAGAGCTGGACATTAAACGGCGCACCTGGCAGCGCTGGCGAGCACTCGGCAGGGCCCCTCAGTGCCACCGCCTGCCCAACGGCGAGCTCCGCATCAAGCGCCGCGACTTCGAGATGTGGATCGACTCCCTGGCCGAGAGAAGGGCGAGCTGAACCATGAAGAGCTACCGCATCCGCATTTGGAAGGTCTCCACCAAGAAGGCTGGCAACCGCCCCCACATGGCCCGATGGGTCGTGGAAGAGAAGGTGTTCACTGAACACTTCGCCACGTGGGAACTCGCCGACAGCTTCCGCGCGAAGGTGAAGAAGGCGGCCCAGAACGGCGAGGCCTTCGACACTGAGACCGGCCTCCCTGACTCCATGCTCCGCGCTCAGAACACGACTAGCTGGTACGCCCATGCCGTCGACTATGTCGACGCTCGCTGGGCCAAGGTCTCGGGGAGACAGCGCATCTCCATCGCTGAAACCCTGGTGGCCGTCACCCCTGTCTTGGTACGCGATCAGCGGGGCGCGCCAGACGCCGACGTGTTGCGGGCCGCCTTGTACAAGTGGGCGTTCAACAAGCAGCAGCGCGCCGCCGACAAGTCCGACGAGATCGCCCAGGCCCTCGACTGGATCTCCAAGGCATCGATCCCTGTCAGCGACCTCGCGGAGTACGACCGAATCACCGCCGCCCTCGAAGCATGTGCAAGCAAGCGCGACGGCACCGCCGCGGCACCTGGGTACTACAGCCGCCGTCGACGCGTGCTGTTCAACGTGCTTCGCTACGCCGTCTCCAAAAAGCGTCTCGCCAAGAACCCACTCAGCGAGGACCTCGACTGGAAGGCGCCCGAGGCCGAGGTCTGCGAAGAGATCGACCCTGCCGCGGTGGCATCACCAGAACAGGTGCGCGAGCTACTCACCGCTGTCAGCTATGCCGGATGGCGGCGAGGAGACCGGCTCGTGGCGTTCTTCGCCTGCATGTACTACGCCATGATGCGCCCCAGCGAGGTCGCAGCCTTGCGTCAGCACGACTGCACGCTGCCCGAGAAGGGTTGGGGACGGCTCATGCTCAGCGGCTCCGCACCAGCGGTCGGCACTCAGTGGACGGATAGCGGCCAGGTCCACGAACACCGAGGGCTCAAAGGCCGGCCCCGCAAGGCCAAGCGCTCAGTCCCCATCCCGCCGCAGCTCGTGGCCATTCTGCGCAACCATATCCAGCGGTACGGCGTAGCCCCTGACGGTCGGCTTTTCCGTACGGAGCGCGGCGGCGTGCTCCACAAGTCCGGCTACATCCGCACCTGGAAGACCGCTCGCGCCTTGGCGCTCACACCCGCACAGTCCGCTACCCAGCTCGCCAAGCGCCCCTACGACCTCCGCCACGCAGGCGTCTCCCTACGCCTCAACGCCGGAGTCCCCGCGAGCCAGGTTGCCCAGTGGGCAGGCCACAGTGTCGAAGTCCTGCTGAAGATCTACGCCAAGTGCATCGACGGACAGGACCAGGTCTGGCACACGATGCTCGACGCCGCACTTGAGGACAACGCTTCGCCGTAGCCGCGCCGAGAAGTACGACGAACGATCGACCAGTCGTTCCCCTCCGATCAGGACCGTATTGGCGAAATTGATCACAGAGGGCGGCCCCATGATTACGAATGCGATCATGGGGCCGCATGCATGACGATGGTGCCCCGTACAGGGTTCGAACCTGCGTCCGGCTTCGAGATGAGCGTCACCTGCACCTTCTTATCCGTAGACAAGGGCAGGCCCTCGTCGACGATGTTCTCTCCTGCTCTGGCGGTAGATGCCGGCCGATGGAGTTTGATCACGGATGGCGGTGTCTGTACGCGGCTGCCGTACACCACCTCAGTGGACGCAACCCACCATGTCCGGCCTGATTGTCATGGATGGACGGTCCCTCCAACGAACCAAGTACGGGCCGTGTGCTCCGCTGCTGGGGACAGGTTATTCAGGAAGACGACAGCGAGCCGGTTCTTAGCACGGGAGCAGGAGACATAGAAGAGGTTCTTCGTACGGGTAATCCTGTCCTTCGTTCCTGAGGGGTCGGCCAGCATCTCATCCATGCTGTACATCGTCCAAGCCTTGTCGTCGATCACGACCACAACGTCGCCGAACTCCGCGCCCTTAACTCCATGCTGCGTGGCGAGCGGCGTCTGCCCGTTCATGTAGAGGCCGTAGGCGATGGCCTGGGAGTAGGGGAGAGCGAGCACAGCGCGGACGTGCTCCGCCTTGCGCTGAGCGCGATCGTCGAGGTCCTTCTCTGTCGTGCTGCGCTCCCGTGCGTTGATCTCCACGGACTTGATCAGCAAACCTGACTCCTGAGCACGGTCGAAGACCGCGCCGATTGCCATGGTCGCGCGTGAGGCCACCATGCTCCGCAGCGCCTGCGAGATCCTGCCCTTGTCCTCATGTTTGGTGATCTTCATCTTCTTGGCGGCGAGTAGCCCGACCAGCAGCGCGTGATCCTCGGACTCGAAGGCTTCACAAAGAGCCTCAATGTCGAGAATGTGGCTTGCGAAGGGATCGGTGCCATCATGCAGGCTCTCCACCCGCTTGGCCTTTCGGTAGGCCTCGTGAAGATCGGCGTAGTCCATGTCGCGAGCGATCGCCCGGTGGGTAAGGAAAAGCCGCTTGGCGGTCTCGCGTGACCAGCCCAGCCGGTCGAGTTGGCCAAGCGCCGAGCTCAGGCGCTCGTCTTTCGGGACGGCCTGCTGCAGGAACAGGTGGACCTCCCCGGGGACAGGTAGGCCGACCGGTTTCTGCACGAGTTCGGGACGCATCGCGTTGAGGACGTCGATAATCGCCTGGGCAGACCGACGGTTCTCGTCCTTGGTGATCCGTTCGACGTCCGGATATCCCGTGACCTCGCCGGCACCTGTGCGGTAGATCTGCTGCATCGAGTCGCCGAACAGGCCGACGGCGCATCTGCGGCGGCCAGCACCCGCTAGGTGGTCGAGCAGGACTTCTACGGTCAGGGGCGAGGTGTCTTGGTACTCGTCCACGAGGATGTAGGGAAATCGGTCTGCGATGATCCGTGCCAGTTTCGGCGAGCCGGACACGAGCCGGTGAGATAGGGCCAGAACGTCGTCATGCGAGATGCGGCCCTTCGCGAGGTTGCGTCCAAGTTGGACATAGCTGATCGCAACATCGGATGTGAGCGTCTCCAGGTCATGGGGGTCGGTGGACTCGTCGTTCCTCGTGATGATGGTGGTACGCAACTGACTTTGGAATCGTTCGATCTCGGCCCAGAGAAACTCGTGGATCGTTGCGACGATGACGAGCGGGTCGGCGCCCACACGCTCGCGAATCTCATCCTTCGCCACGTTCGTGTAGGTGATGCACGCGATCTTGCCGCCGGTCCGTTCCAGGTCCGTGCGGCGGGCGGTGAGTAGATGACGCAGCGCCTGGACAAGCGTGTATGTCTTTCCCGCGCCCGCGCCCGCATCGACCAGGAAGCTGCGCCGCTCGTCCAGCGCGAGGATCACTCGTTCGGTGACGTGATCAGCCACTGCAGCCCTTCAGCGATGTATCGGGGAGTGGACCAACCGTCGAGCATGAGGATGTCGAACGCGAAGTCGGTCTTCTTCCCGTCGAGGGAACCAGCGATCGCGTAGGCGTTCTTGGTGATCTCCTCGGGAGTGATCGGGACCTGCAGGTGCTGTATGAAGGAGTGTTTGACCGTCAGATGGTCGAGCTCCTTGGCGAGGATGTCGGCGTTGGCGAGGATGAAGGCTTCTTCGAAGCTCCTCCCGCAGCGCCTTCCAGGTGCCTCGGCTACCTGGTGAGCCAACCGCACACGATCGAAGGTCCGCTGCTCGTCAGTAGCGGCGAGCAGCGCGTCTACCTGCTCCAGTCCGGGCAGCCACAGCTTGAGGGTGGCGTTCGACGTCTTGGCGCCCTTGGTTTCCGTCGGGCAGGCGGGATAGGTATTGCGTGGCTTCCCGTTCGTGTCTTCCTTGACGACCAGTGCGACGGAGTCAACATCCGTGATGACCAGTGTGCGCACACCGAGGAAGATGAGAAGCTCGCGGAAACGATGGGCGTAGGCGTCACCGACCTCGACTACGGAGACGTACTCGCGTCGGAGTTGCGGGGCACAGTTCCGGATCATGGCTGGCATCAGCAGGCGCTCCGTAGTGCCTTCGATGAGGATGACGCTGTCGGCAAAGAACATGTCGCACCGGTGCAGCACCATGTACTTGGCGAGAAAGCGGAGCGTCTCCTCAGCCGGTACCGGTTCCGTCTTATGGCGGAACTCCGCCAGATCTTTCACTTTGAGCTGTTGGCCAGTGCAGTCGAAGTAGCGGACCGCCTCGAAGTGGCCGCTGGCAACGATGTGCGATGAGTGTGTGGTCATGATGACCTGGACGCCCTCCGCATCCTGGCCTTCCAGCAGATCCCGGATCCCTCTAACGAAAGCCTCCTGCATCTGGGGATGGAGATGGGCTTCCGGTTCCTCGATGAACAAGAGGCTCACGGCCGGTTTGGGTGACGCACGCCTGTGAGCCTCCAGAAAACTGATGACCTGTAGGACAGTGAAGGCCAGCTTGCTGTACCCGAGACCGTTGTGTCCCTCGGGCAGTTGCCGACCGCCGTCGCCGCTGGCATAGGTGATGCGCGTGGTGTTCTTGACGATGGACACCGGGTCGAGTTCTGAGACGATGCGAGGCTTCTGGCCTGGGCCGAAGACTTCGTTGCCGAAGGCGTTCATCCAGGTGAGGACTGGGGCGAAGATATCGTCGTAGCTGCTATCGAGTCTTCGTGCCATCCCTACGAGAAGGCCTTCGAACTTGGCGACGTTCGTGTGCTCGTCCTCGTGATAGGTCTTGATGAACTTCTCGAAAGTCTGTGACAGGTTCCTGGTCCGGTCGGCAGAGACATCGTCAAACTTCGCCTGGGCGAAGACGAACATGGTCGAGACGATCTGCCTCGCCACCGAGCGTTCAATGCCGACGCTCACCTCTGATGCCGCGCTGGTGCCGATCGCATGGAACGTCGCGTGGAAATGCCGTTGGAAGAGCTTCGCGATCTGCTTGTCGGTGGCCCTTTCCTTGGTAGCGCTTCTGAGAAAATCCAGAGCGCTCCGCACCTCGAATCGTGCCTCGATCACGGCCTCGTGGCAGTCCTCGGAAAGATCGATGATGATCGCACTGATCGCAGAGAGATCCTCGTCCTCCTGGTAGGCGATGGTGAGCCGGAGCCGAATCTCTGGAAGCAGCTCAATCGCCCGGTCGGTCAGTGTGAAGGCCTGCTCGGGGTTGGATTCCCTTAGACGCTCGGCTTGACGGTAGTTACGCACCGCCTGGTCGATTTTCCTGACGCAGGAGGCTGGCAGATCGTCCAGCGTGAAGCGCGGACGGTCATTACCGAAGAACCTCGCGAAGAGGTCGACGAACGAGGTCTTTCCACTGTTGTTCCTTCCGACGATCAGCGTGGTCTGGTCGTCGATATGCACCTTCACGCTTTGGAGCGCACGGAAGTTCGTGACTTCCGCAAAGTTGAGTCGCATGCGTGTCCTGTGAGTTTCCTGCCCAGCCGTCACTGTCCGTGTGCGGTCATACCCAAGAGAAGTATGCGGTGAAGTAGGGACACGAGGGGTAAGAATCTCGGAAGTGACCTCCGGGGCTGGCGATTCGGCGAGGATGTCCACTTGGATGTCCACGTACTGCTGGGCTGTTCTCGGACAGGGGCACGTCCCGTCCGCAGCGCACGTACTGATCAAGAAATGCAGGCGTGGCGTAACGCGATGCCTTTCCTGGCACTGTTCACCCTGGCGACAGGGGTGAGGTACCCCGATAGAAGCGGGGTACCTCACCCTTCGAAGCTGTCACCTGGACAAACGGTCACTATCAGGTACCTGCCCTCAGGACAAGCCCACATCTCTTGATCAGTACGGATACACAGTGACCCTCCCGGACTGACCGGGAGATCCTCTGATCTGGAACTGCCTTGGGGAATCGAATCCCAGACCCCTTCATTGCGAGTGAGAACACGATCGTCCAGGCCCGTCCAAGCGAGGCGGCGATGCCTGCTCAAGGCCACTTCAGGGTCGAAGCAGTGTCCAAGATCATGCAGGTCTCTTGTTAGCGCTTCCGTTAGCAAGAGCCAAACCTCAGCCTTCATGCTCGGTGGCAAGCCGACCCGGAGCGCAGGACCGCCAGGCCCGAGCACCGGAAGCGGTGCGGCAGCACATCCATGGACACGCATGTGCAGCGCCGATCTACGCAGTGTCATCACTGACTCTGCAGTCGATACCAGAGACACGCGTCCAACCTGGCGCGATAGGCATGGACGACGGCAACTGCGCGGGCGTCGACGTAGTGGCCCTCCGGGCTGGCGCCCAGCACGACAGGGAACAGGTTTTCGACTTTTCTCGTCTACCAGGCGCAGGTGTGAACTTCTATGGAATATGATTCATTCCATGACCCTGGACAATGATCCGGAACCCGTCTTCGAGCGCATGGACACGCTCTGCGGCGAAGTGTTTCACGCGCTCAGCAGGGGCCTGCAGGTCGCGGACTACATTCACTCCGTGGCTGGATGGAACCCGGCCGCCGACACTCACCTCCACCGTCATCTCACGCGTCGCGAGGCGATGGAGGACCTCAAGCAGCTCAACCCCGAGTTGGAGGATGACGACGACCTCGGCCTCCCCATGAGCGGTCTCCTCTTCAACCTCCCCGTGGACACCGTACGGGTGTGGCACACCATCGATGCCAAGATCCCCGCGCCCCGCACAGAGAAGAAGCGGCGCTTCATCCAGCAGGAATCGGTCATGAAGGTGTCCCTTTTCGACGATGAGGCTCTCGGGCTGTTCGAGACGTCGCCCCGCCCCCATCGCAACAACATGATCATCCAGTGGACGGCGGACGGGCTGACGATCACCCGGTTCGATCTGGTGCGTCCCGTCGACGTCCAGGGAGGGTGTGTTGTCATCGACTGGCGCCTCCCTCTCCTTGATCACTATGCGCCTGTGCAGGACGTTCGCTATCGTCGCCGCGACGGCGAGGAAGGTACGGGGGAGGAAGAAGTCCAGTGATCTATGGAACTCGGCTAGCTCAGGCGCGCGAGTTCTCCGCACTCACCCAGAGGGCGCTGGCTGACCACATCGGGGTCAGCCAAAGCGCCTTGTCGAAGGCGCAGAACGATCAAGTTGAGCTCCCGACCGACGCCTTGGCCGAGTTCGCCAACGAAACCGGTTTCCCGGTCGAGTTCTTCACTCAACCCCCCAGGGTCATTTTCGGCACTACGCCCACGCACTTCCGGGCCCGAGCAGGGATGAGCGCCAAGGAGTCCAATCAAGCTCAGCGCGCCGGCGAGATCGTCGTAGAGGCTGCCCTCATAATGCTAGATAAGCTGGAAGGCCCAGAGCTGACTTTCCACCCTCTTCCACTAGGCACATCACCGGCCGAGGCTGCGGAATACGCTCGGCATGAATTGGGACTGTCCCCGCATGAGCCGGCAACCGGCCTACCGGTACTATTGGAACATGCTGGCCTATTGGTAGTGGCTCTGCCACTACCAAACATACGTCGCGACGCCTTCTCTGTATGGCTCGAAGAGACTCATCGCCCAGTCTTGGCTCTGCTCGAAACCGATGCGGGTGATCGTCAACTTTGGTCCACTGCTCACGAACTTGGACATCTCTTGCTTCACCGAGGAGTAGGGGCAAGTCGGGAGTTGGAGTCCGAGGCAGATGCGTTTGCTAGGCATTTCCTTATACCCGAAGCGGCACTGAATAGGGAAATGCCTACTTACCCAACAATGCAACACTTTGCAATGCTGAAACGCCGATGGGGTGTCTCAATTGCAGCGCTAATCCGAGCTGCCAAGCGCATGGAGCGTATAGACGAAGATCGCTACACGAGCTTGTTCCGCCAGATGAGCGCACGTGGGGAGCGGCTACGAGAACGCATCTCGATCAAGCCCACAAAACCTCGGGGATTTCGTTCGATGGCAGAGACACTTTTTGGCCCTAACCCCTCCTCAGGTTTGGCAGCCATGACTAACTGGACTCCAGCATTTGCTGAAGACGTCCTCAGTAGACACGCAACAGGCTCTGAGCTGCCGAGCCGACGCGTCACGAACGTAGTTAGCATCAATAGCCTGCGAGCTAGGCGTTTCTAAGCAAGCGTCGCGTGAAGCCGATCTGGCCTAACGCCTAGGTTGCGTCGGAACGCTTCAGCGCGTGGGCGGTGCTGGCCGCGACCGGCCGAAGAGCCGCAGCGCGGCCAGCTACCGACCGACGCGCTCCGACCGCCGCAGGCGGGCGGCCTTGAAGCCGTGGAGAAAGTTCTCATCCATGGTGGGTGTCCTGCCTGTCCTGTCCCCGGGACATGCTTGACACATCAGTCCCAGGACATGTTTGACGGGTGCCGTTGTCGGCCGATCTTTCATGCGTCGTTTGCGGGCGTCGCGCGTCAGGAGGCCGGGATTGGCCCTGATGGATATGTCCGGTGTCGAGCAGCGGTATCGGGCGGTTCTGGCCGTGCTGGCCGGTGGGTCGGTGACTCAGGTCGCCGGCGATGTCGGGGGCCCGACAGACATTGTCTCGTTATCGGGTCGCCGGGCTGGCCGGGTTGATGGATCGCTCGCGGCGCCCTTTGTCGTCCCCGTCGCAGATGAGCGCGGAGGTGGAGACGTTGGTGTGTGAGTTGCGTCGGTACGGCGCGCTGAGGTGGCGTGCTGCTCCACGGCCATCAGATCGCGACCAAGATCGGTACGTGGCTGGTACGTGATCATGGGCATTCGCTTGCCGTCGGCCGCATCCGATGGCACACCCCAGAAACGCAAAAGACCTGCATCTCTGCAGGTCAGTGCATGTATCACTAGCTAGATCGAGTGTGCCCCCTGCAGGATTCGAACCTGCGCACCCGGCTCCGGAGGCCGGTGCTCTATCCCCTGAGCTAAGGGGGCTCGACGACTGACAACGTTACCAGCATTCACCCACCACTCTGCACCACGATGAAGCTCCGAGCACACATCCAACGAAAACCGCACGGGCGGGCCTCGCGACGGGTTACCTTGGCGGCCGTGGGCGATGATCTGGGCAGGGTGCTTGTAGTTGATGATGACGAGGTCATCAGGCAGCTCATCGCGGTCAATCTCACCTTGGAGGGTTTCGAGGTGGTGACCGCGACGGACGGCCAGGACTGCCTCGATCAAGTCTTGGACGTGATGCCCGATGTCATCACGCTCGACGTGATGATGCCCCGGCTGGACGGCTGGGAGACGGCGTCGCGGTTGCGCACCGACGAGGGCACCGCCCACATCAAGGTGGTGCTCATCACCGCAAGAGCCCAGGAGTCGGACCGGCGGCGCGGGCTGGGGATCGGGGTCGACGCCTACCTCACCAAGCCGTTCGATCCGGCCGAGCTGATCCAGGTGGTCAGGGAGCTGGCGGACAGGGCCAAGGCTTAGGGCGGATCTCGCCGTGGGCGGTGGCCGTCCAGGTGTCGGGTGGAGGTGCACCGGCAGACTCGGCCGGAGGCGCTCCGGTGCCGAGCGGAGGCTCTCCGACCTTCCTCGGCAGGCGACAGCCCTCCTGCGGTAGAGCCATCCTCGGGAGGCGACGACCCCTCCCGCGGCAGAACCCTCCCGCGGTAGGCGATAACGCCTGCGAGCGATGGCGGCCACCGCCGGACCGCCAGGGCGGGCTCTCCCCTGCACCGGCAGGCCGGTCTGCGGCCGTTCAGGGGCTCGTGGAGCGGCCTACGGCGGCGGATCCGGGCTGGGTGGGCCATGGCGGGCCCGCTTCAGTCGCCATGGGGCCTGGATGGGGGCCCGGTGGAGGCCTGCCGGGCCGCCTGATGCGGTCGGCTCTCCTACGGGCGCTTCGGTGCCCGGATTGGTCGGCGCCTGCGGCTGCAGGCCTGGAACATACGCCAGGCGAAAGCGCGCTGGCAGCGGGCCTGGAACACGCGCCACGTGAAGGCGCGCCGCCTACGACAGCAGGCCGTGTTTGCGGGCGATGGCCGCCGCCTCGGTGCGGGTGGAGGCGTCGAGTTTGCCCAGGATGTTGGAGACGTGGACGCTCACCGTCTTCTGCGCGATGAACAGCCGCTCGCCGATCTCCCTGTTGCCCAGCCCTTCGGCGACCAGCGACAGCACCTCCGCCTCGCGCGCTGTGAGCGTTCCTGAGGGCCCGGAGCCGGTGAACCTGGCCCGGCGGCCGAACTCGTCGAGCGCGGCGGCGAGCGGCGCCGCCCCGAGCTTCGCGGCCGTCTCCCGGGCGAGGGTCCACTCTTCCTGCGCGGCGGTACGGTCGCCGGTGGCCAGGAGCGCCTCGGCGAGCCTCCGGCGGGAGCGGGCCACCTCGTAGGCGAAGCCGTAGGAGAACGCCTCGACGACTTCGCGCCACTGGCCGGGGTCGGAGCGGCCGTGGACGCGCGCCCATTCGGCCTCGGCGCGCAGCCGCCAGGCTCGGCCTTCGAGGCCCATCTCGCCGCGCTCGCCGTCGGGCCCGTTGGAGGCGGCGTGGCGGGCGCGGGCGATCAGCTCGTCCGCGCCGTCGGTACGGCCGAGCTCGCTCAGCGCCGCCAGGCCGGTGCTCACGATGCGGAGGGTGCCGGGGTCGCTCGGGCTGAGGATGTCGAGGACCGCCTCGACGTGGTCGAGGGCGGCGGCCGGGTCGCCGTTCCACAGGGCGTGCTCGGCGGCCAGGCCGCGGGACATGTAGGCGACGAGGTCGTCGCTCCAGAACGGCTGCAGCCAGGTGAGGCGCTCGGCGACGTTCGGCAGCCCGCGGGCGACCTCGATGAACAGCGCGAACGACGACAGGGTGGACTCGGGGACGGTGCCGGCCCGGGTGGGGAAGCGGGCGGCGACGGCCTCGGCGGCGTCCCATTCGCCCGCGACGTAGTGGATGAGGAAGCGGAGGAAGCGCAGGTCGGTGCCGTAGGTGCTCCAGGACAGCCCGGTCTCGCTGGCCACGGCGATGCCGCGCTCGGCGACTTCGGCGGCCTCGTCGAGACGCCCGAGGTCGTAGTGGAGGCGTGCGAGGTTGAACAGGGCGCGCAGGTCGATGGCGAGGTTGCCGGAGGTGCGGGCGGCAGCCGTACCGAAGAGGCGCTCGGCGTGGGCCCAGTCGCCGCGCAGCGCGGCGGCAGCGGCGAGGGTGACCAGGGCGCTGGCCTCCGCGTCGGTGGCGCCGGCCGAGCGGGCGGTGGCCAGGGCACGCTCGGCCAGCTCCTCGACCTCGCCGTGTCGGTCGGTCCAGGACAGGCAGCGGGCGAGGGTGGCCAGGGCACGGGCCAGGACTGCGGGCTCGGTGGCGGTGGCGACGGCGGACTCGGCGACGGCGACGGCCTCCTCGCTCTGGTCCATCTCCCACAGGTAGGTGGCCAGGCGTTCCTGGACGTCGGGGCCGGTCGGGACGGCGCGCAGGCGGGCGATGGCGCCGTGGTTGTCGCCGCTGTCGGCGGCGGTGATGGCGCTGCGCATGGCCAGGGCACGCCGGGGCTCGCCCGCGCGCCGTTCGGCGTCGGGGACGCGGTCCCACAGTTCGAGGACCTGGTCGTAGTGGCGGTGGGCCTCGGCGGGGGCGCCGAGGCGCTCGGCGATGCGGCCTGCCTCGGCGGAGGCGGTCAGGGCGCCGACCAGGTCGTGGCCGGCGAGGTGGTGGTGGGCGAGTTCGGCGGGCGAGGTGAGCCGCGCGGCGAAGGCGGTGTGGAGGCGGGTGCGCTCGCCCGGCAGCAGGTCGGTGTAGACGGCCTCCTGCAGGAGCGCGTGGCGGAAGGCGTAGCCGTAGCCGTCGACGCGGAGCAGACCACGGGAGACGATCTCGCGCACGGCCTCCTCGAACTCGCCGACCGGCAGGCCGGAGATCTCGCGCAGCAGCGTGTCCTCGACGCGGCGGCCGGCGACGGCGGCGGCGCGCAGGACCCGCTGGCCGGGCTCGGACAGCACCTCGACGCGGGTCAGCAGGAGGCTGGCGAGGCTGTCGGGCAGCGCCTCGCCCTCGGCCATGGCGGCGAACAGCTCCTCGGCGTAGAAGGGGTTGCCGTCGGCGCGGGCGACGATCTCGCCGAGGCCGCGGGCGCCCACCTCGCCCAGGGTGGTCACGTAGTCGGACATCTCGCCGGCGCCGAGCGGACCCAGCTCGATGGCGGTCACCGAGGGCAGGCGCTTGAGCTCGGCGAGCACGGGGCGCAGCGGGTGGCGGCGGTGCAGGTCGTCGGTGCGGTAGGTGCCGACGACGCAGACGCGCTCCGACTGCAGCATGCGGCTGAGGAAGACCAGCAGGTCGCGGGTGGAGCGGTCGGCCCAGTGAAGGTCCTCGATCACGAAGAGGACGGGCTGGATGTCGGACAGCGTGCCGAGCAGCGAGCCGAACAGCCGCTGCTGGGTCAGCCCCGAGGAGGACGCGGCGGCGCCGCGGTCGTCGAGCAGTTGGCCGAGGATGGGCCGGGCGGCGACGGCGGCGGCGAGCGCGGGCTCGCGCAGCGCGTCGGCCAGCGGCAGGTACGGCAGGGCGTCGCCGAGCTCGGCGCACTGGCCGACCATGACCTGGACGCCCCGACGGCGCGCCTCGCCGACCAGCTCGGTGGCCAGGCGGCTCTTGCCGATGCCCGCGTCGCCGCCGACCAGGGCCACGCCCGCCCGGCCCGTCACGGCGTTGTCGAGCACGCGAACGAGCCCGCCCAGCTCGGCGGAGCGCCCGACCATCAGCCCGTTCATCCGGCCACTATGCCATGACCGGCGGACATTCCCATTGGACCCATGGAAACACCGGTCATTGGACCACATCCATGGACCACGTCCGGCGTAGCGTCAGCGCATGCTTCTCTTTCTCGCCGCCTCGCTCACCCTGGTCCTCATCCCCGGGCCGAACCACCTCTACATCGCCGCCAGGGGGCTGTCTCAGGGCAGGTCGGCGGCGCTGGCCAGCGCGTTCGGGGTGGAGACCGGCACGCTCGTGCACATCGCGGCCGCGGCCGCCGGCCTGTCCTACCTGATCGCGCAGTCGGCGACGTGGTTCGCGGTGGTGAAGTGGGCGGGTGTGGCGTACCTGGTGTATCTGGGGGTGCGGACGCTGACCGGCAAGGAGGAGCTGACCACCCGTACGGCGGAGCCGCAGCCGTTGCGGGCGGTGTTCCTTGAGGGCGTGCTGGTGAACGTGCTGAACCCCAAGGTCATCCTGTTCTTCCTGGCGCTGCTGCCGCAGTTCGTCGACCCTGCGGCCGGGTCCCCTGCGATGCAGATCGTGCTGTACGGCGGGACGTTGCTGCTGCTGGGGCTGCTGTCGGACATCGTGTACGCGTTCATGGCGGGGGCGTTGAGCGATCGGCTGGCCAAGCGGGCCACGGCACTGCGGTACGTCAGCGGGCTGGTCTACATCGGCCTGGGCATCGCGACCGCGTTCACGGGCCGCCGCACCGCATGAACCGCAGCCGCGCCGCCTGAAGCGCGACCGCAACGCCTGAACCGCCGCCGCACCGCATGAACCGCGGTCGCAACGCCTGAAGCGCCGCCGCACCGCCTGAACCCGGCTTTCACCCGCACAACGCAACGGTGCGTTGCTACGATCGCCCGTATGGCACCGCGCAAGCAGCAGGAGATCTTCGAGGCCACCCTCACCCTGCTGGCCGAGCGCGGCTACGAGGACCTGACCATCGAAGGCGTCGCCGAGCGGTCGGGCGTCAACAAGACGACCATCTATCGCTGGTGGCCGTCCAAGCCCGCCCTGCTGGCCGCCGCCCTGGTCGAGGCCGACACGCTCGCCCTCGACCAGCCCGACACCGGCACGCTGCGCGGCGATCTCGAAGCCCTGGTCGACGGCATGATCGCGTTGATCACGCGCCCGCCGTCGAGCGACATCGCGGTGGCCGCGCTCGGCGCCGCCGTACATCATCCGGAGCTGAACGCGCGGGGGTTCTTCGCCGACCGGTTCGCCCGCGAGCGGGAGGTCTTCGAACGGGCCATGGCGCGGGGTGAGCTCAAGGACGACACCGATCCGATGCTGCTCGTCGACCTGCTGGCGGGCGCGGTGTGGGTGCGGGCGGTGTTCAGGGGGTTGCCGCTGGAGGCCGGGTTCGCGCGGCGGGCCGTGTCGGCGGTGCTCGACGGGGTGACACCACGGCAGTAGCCGCCCACAAGGGAGCCGCAGTGATCCGACGCCTGCTCGCCGCCTGTCTCGTCACGGCGCTGACCGCCGTCGGCTGCGCCACGGGCCCGGCGAAACCTCCGAGCGGCGCGGGCCCGGCGGCACCCCCGAGCGCCGCGACCCCGGCGGCACCGAGTGGCTCGACTCCGGCGATGCCGCCGACCGGCGTCACTGCGGCGACGCCGTCGAGCGGCGCAGGTCCCGGGAGGCCGACCGTGCCCGTCATCGTGTCGGAGCGGCGGGACGGCCGCCTGGTCACCCTGGTCGTCGACTCCCCCGCCGTCGGGCGGGAGGCGGAGGTCCAGATCCTGCTCCCCTCCGCCTGGCGTCCGGGCACCCGCTGGCCCGTCCTCTACCTGCTCGACGGCTGCTGCAGGGAAGCGGGCAGCGCGTGGGTGACCAGCGGCAGGGCCGACCAGGTGACCGAGGACGCCGGCGTGATCGTGGTCATGCCGGAGGCGGGCTTCGCCGGCTTCTACAGCGACTGGCTGGACGGCCCCCAGTGGGAGACCTTCCACCTCACCGAGGTCCGCGAGCTGGTGGAGCGGCGCTATGGCGGCACCGGCAGGCGGGCCGTCGCGGGCCTGTCGATGGGCGGGTTCGGCGCGCTGTCCTACGCGGCGCGGCATCCCGGCATGTTCAGGGCGGCGGCCTCCTTCTCCGGCCTGCTCGACGTCAGCCGGCAGGACGTCGACCACCTCACCTCCCTGTCCGGCGACGACCCCGGCAAGCTGTGGGGTACCGACCTCGCCGCGCACAACCCGACCGCGCTCGCGGGCAGGCTGAAGGGCATCCCCGTCCATGTCTCCTGCGGGAACGGCGAGCCGGGTCCGCTCGACGGGCGGAACACGCCGAAGGACGCCGGCGAGGAGTTCGTCGAGAGGGAGAACCGCGCCTTCGTCGCCGCGGCGAGGAGGGCGGGCGTCAAGGTCACCGTGAACCTCTACGGCCCTGGCACGCACCGCTGGCCGTACTGGACGAGAGAGCTGGAGCGGGCGCTGCCGATGCTGCTGGCGAGTGTCAGGTGACGCGGGACCGTACCGGTCACGAGCGTTGACCGACGCGCGGCCCACGCTGCTCGCGAGCGTCCGTCGACAGACGCGCGGCCGATGCCGCGCGTGAGCGTCAGCCGAGCGCGGCCGGGATGCGGTCGAGCGTCGGGTACGGCACCAGCCCGTAGGCGTAGAAGTCGACGGCGGCGGCGCCCGCGGCCTTGGCGGCGCGGACCTTGGCCACGAGCCGGTCGGCGGTGTCGCTGTCGGGGTGTCCGGGCCGCAGGACGGCGCGCACCTCGCGGTCCTTGCCGACCGAGCGCAGGTAGGCGGCCACGTCGTCGGCCACCCGGGCGGCGTCGCGGGCGTAGCCGAGCACGCCGAAGGACGGCACCAGGTCGCCCAGCGCGACCAGATCGACGCCGAGCTGCCACGCGTCGTGGGCGGCCAGGCCGGGCGAGGGCAGGCCGTGCTTGTAGCCCTTGACGGCGCCCGTGGCGTCGATGAACGTCAGCTGCGACCCCTCGGCGGCGACCGCGGCGGAGACCTCGGACACCAGCGAGGTGACGGTCTCGGAGCGGGCGCGGGCGTAGTTGACGACGTCGGGCCCGGCGTAGGCGGTCAGCGCCGCCCTGGTGACCTCGCCCTGCGCGGGCGGCTCGCCGTCCAGGACCGCGCCGACGATGCGTGAGCACTCGTCGCGGGCCACCTCGGCGTTGACGCCCAGGTCGCCTGCCCTGCGCATGCAGAAGTCGCAGAAGCACAGCGCCATGAGGTAGGCGTCCATCGGCCCGAGCGGGACGAACGAGCGCTCGGCCTTGAGCGGGCGGTAGTGCAGCGACTCGGCCACCACGCTGTCGACGCCGAGCCGGGCCACGGCTCTGGCCAGCGCGACGGCGTAGAGCCTGACGTCGGGGTGGGCCGGGCACAGGTCGGTGGGGTAGCCGCGGTCGCCGAAGCAGTTGCGCACGGTCACGTCGGGGTGCTGGGCGCCGATCGTCTCGTTGCGCAGGAACACCGTCCAGCCGTGGAACTTCAGGCCGCGCGCCGTGCAGGCCGCGCGCAGCCCGTCGAGGACGTCGAGGTGGCCGGGCGCGGGAAGCAGGCGCAGCTGCCCGAACAGGTCGTCGGGCAGCGAGAAGTGCGCTCCGTCGTGGCGGAGGGTGAGCCTGGACAGCCCGTGCGGAGTGACGTCGCGGGTGCCGTGGTGCACGACGCCGACGGTCACGCCGCCGACGCCGTAGCCGCGGATCCTGTCGAGCACCTTCTCCATGCCCTCGCTGCGCAGATCCTCGGCGAAGACGTACACGGAACTGTCCACAGGCGAACCCTACGCGCTCTTGTGCGCGACGAAGTCGATCTCCACGAGGATGTCCATCAGGTCCGAGCCGACCGTGGTCCTGACCGGGTACGGCTGGGTGAAGTAGGACTTGTAGACCTCGTTGTAGGCGGCGAAGTCGCGCTTGAGGTGCTGCAGGTGGACGGTCGACTTCACCACGTCGTCGAAGCCGAGCCCGTGGGCGGCGAGGATGGCGCCGAGGTTCTTCATGACCTGGTGGGTCTGGGTCTCGATGTCGTCGCCGACGATCTCGCCGGTCTGCGGGTCGAGGGGGCCCGCGCCGGAGGTGTAGACGAAGTCGCCGACCACGAGGCCCTGCGAGTAGGCGCCGACGGGGGCCGCGCCCTCGACGGTCCTCAGTTCCTTCTTCACCGGATCTCCTTAGAAGTGGGTGGTGATCGTGCCGACGACGGTGTAGTCGTCGTCGACGAGCGGGAGCACGCGCCACTTGTCGAAGGCGGTGCAGGGATGGGAGACGCCGAAGGCGACCAGCTCGCCCACCTCGAGCGCCCCGTGGACGACGGTGTGCTGGTCCTGCATCTTCACCACGGTCAGGCCGGGCCTGCGCGCGATCGGCAGGCCCTCGTCGTAGGGCGCGTCGCGCTTGCCCATGCCGATGATCGCCAGGTCCGGTTCGGGGGTGGACAGCACGTGCGCCCAGATCTCGAAGGCGGGCCGCAGGGAGCCCTCGATCCGGTTGAAGGGCGTGCGCTCGCGGTAGTAGCCGTCGTCGTGGGTGACGTAGGCGCCGCTGCGCAGGATGATCTTCGCCTGGGTGGTGACGAGCTCGCGGCCGATCACGTCGAACCACTGGCTGCCGCCGACGCTGAGCACGGGCGCGCGGAGATGTTCGACGGCGTTCTGCAGGATCGCCAGGTACTTCCGGACGTCCTCGGCGGTCTTCAACGCCCCCTCGTAGCCGGCCACGCCCGCGAGCTCCACGCCGTCGCTCGCCCGCACGTAGGCCGCCAGGTCCAGCAGGTCGTCGAACTTCCTGCAGCCGGCGCGCCCGCCGTGGTGCCCCATCTCGACCAGCACCGCGAACGGCCGGCGGCCCGCGTGCCGGGCCAGGATGTCCACCCCGGCCCGCGAGTCGACGAAGCTCACGAACTCGAAGCCGGGGTCGCGGTCCAGCTCGGCGGCGGCCCAGGCCAGCCCGGCCGGGTCCACGACCTGGTTGGCGACCATGATCCGGGAGGCGCCGAACCCGCGCACGGCCATCGCCTGGCTCGGGGTCGCGACCGTCAGGCCCCAGGCGCCCGCGTCGAGCTGCATGCGGGCGATCTCGGGTGACATGTGGGTCTTCGCGTGGGGCGCCAACAGCATGCCGTGGTCGCGGGTGAAGGCCGCCATGGTGGCGATGTCGTGCTCGAGCGCGGTGCGCTTGACCACCATCAGCGGGAACGTGAACGCCCCGCCGAACACGGGCTGTCCCAGGACGTCCGCCCCCGACCGAAACCCCTTCATCGCACAGACCCTACCTTTCCGCCGCGGCTGCTGATCTCCAGCCCTCCCCTGTACGGCAAGCCGTCCCACGCGCCTCCGTGGTCACCGGCGCGCGCCCGCCGGAGGGACGCTCCTCGTGCGCGCGTGGCCGGGCGCCGCGACGGCGTGCCGTCACCCTGTGGGGCGCAGCGCCCGCCCCGGCGTGTGGCCGGTCAGCGCGCCGCGCGACAGCACCGGCACGCCCGAGACCAGCACTTCCGAGATCCCCGTCGCGGGGGTCCGCGGCGCCGCGTACGTCGCGAGGTCGGCCACCGTCGCCGGGTCGACCACCACCACGTCCGCCACCAGCCCCGGCCGCAGCAGCCCCCGGTCGAGCAGCCCGAAGCGGCGGGCGGGGTGCGCCGCGAGGTGCACTGCGGCCTGCTCCCACGTCCAGTCGCCCAGTTCCCTCACGTGGACGCCGAGGAAGCGGGCGAAGGCGCCCCAGCCGCGCGGGTGCGGGTGCCCGCCGACGTAGATCCCGTCGGAGCCGCCGGTGTGCGCGGGGTGGCGGAGGATCCGCCGCACCGACTCCTCGCCTGCGGGCCCCTCGTCTGGCCTGGCCACCACGCATCCCGCCTCCAGGCGGGTGTCGACCAGCAGTCGGCGGCAGAACTCCGCGGGTGTGACCCCCTTGCGGCCCGCCGCCTCCACGATGGTGAGCCCCTCGGTCCACTCCTGGCCGGGCGCGTGCGACACGGTCAGCCGCGGCCACAGGTCGTCGAGGGTCGGCCACCAGTCGGCGAGGGAGGACGGCGACTCGAGCATGTCGAGCGCCCGGTCCACCTCCGCCGCGGGCACCTGGGGCGGCAGCACGATCATCGCGAGGATGGTGCTGCCGCGCAGGTAGGGATAGGTGTCGAAGGTGAGGTCCACCTCGCGGGCGAGCGCGTCCTCCACCAGCGGCAGCAGCACGTCGGCGGGGCCGTGCAGGTGGGAGACGTGCACCGGGGCGCCCGAGGCCTTGGCGATCTCGACCACCTCGGCCATCCCGACCCCGGCGCCCGTGCCGTAGGCGCGCATGTGGGTGACGTACGGCAGCGCGCCCAGCGGCCGGCAGAGCGCGGCCAGCTCGGCGGCGGAGGCGTTGCGCCCCGGCAGGTACTCCAGGCCGCTCGACAGGCCGACCGCGCCTTCGGCCAGCCCCCGCTCCACCCGGTCGAGCATCTGGGCGAGCTGCTCGGGCGACGCCTCGGCGGGAGAGGCGCCCATGACGTCGTAGCGGATGGTGCCGTGCGGCAGCAGGTAGGCGGTGTTGAGCGCGGTCGCCCTGTCGTACCCGGCCAGCAGTTCGGCGACGCTCGCCGCGGCGTCGAGAAAGGGGTGCACCCCGTTGACGGCGGCGAAGTAGCGGGTGGCGTAGCCGACCGTCGCCGCCGAGCCCGGCGCGTAGGACAGGCCGTCCTGGCCCAGGACGAACGTCGTCACCCCCTGTCGGAGCGCCGCGAGCTGCACCTCGGCGTCGAACACCAGCGCGTCGCCGTGGGCGTGGCAGTCGACGAACCCCGGCATCACCAGGCGCCCCGTGGCGTCGATCACCTGCCCCGCCGGAGCGCCGGCGAGCCGGCCCACCGCCGTGATCCGCTCGCCGGTGATCCCGATGTCCGCCCTGAACGCCGGAGCCCCGGTGCCGTCGAGCACCCGCCCGCCACTGATGACCACGTCGAAAGTCACAGGCAGATTCAATCATTACTCTGAATTGCTGCATTTCGCGCGGCGCATTTCGCAGTGGAAACGCGGGCTGCGGGACCGCGATCTCTTTGCGAATACGCGCGCGAACGGTCAGTACCTGCCCGAGCGGGACGCGCACGCCGTGGCCGGCAGGACCGGGTGCCGGGCGAGCAGGTCGCGCGCCTCGGCTCTGGCGAGGTTCCAGCCGTTCCACGGGTCGGGCTCGGCCAGGCCGTTGACGCGGACCACGTCGGCGAGGACGCAGCTGCGCAACGGCTCGGGAAGCCTGTCCAGCGCAGGGACCGCCTCGGCGCCGAGATCGCCGACGTAGTCCTGGTCGATGCGCTCGACCCCTCTGATCTCGACCTGGGTCTCGGCCACCCGCAGGTCGGGGTTCCACACCGCGAAGGCCAGCACCCCGATCCCGGTGATCATGACGATGGTCCTGGGCAGCCACGCCGAGCGTCCGCCCGCCAGCCGTACGCCGCCGGCCACCAGCACGACCGCGAACACCGTGCCCAGCCACCAGATGGTCGCGGCGACGGAGGCGCGCAGGCGCGACAGGCCGTAGGCGTCGGTGTAGAGGTCGAGACGGTGCATCGCCGACACCAGGATGACCAGCGTGAAGGCGCACAGCACGCCGAGCAGGATGCCCAGCGCCCAGCGGTCGCCGCGCTCGGCCCGCACCACGCTGCTGGCCACCGCGACGATCGCGAGCACGAAGACGCTGACGATCATGAGCTGGAAGAAGCCCTGCCGCGCGTAGTCGGCGTAGGTCAGGCCGGTGGTGCGCAGCAGCCAGGCGTTGCTGCCGAACAGCGCGGTGACCTGGACCGCGACGAACGCGGCGAACAGCAGGTTGAGCCCGGTCAGCGGCACCACCCACAGGCTGCGGTTCAGCCGGGTCTTGAAGGACGGGCTGACGGGGTCGGCGACCGGGCGCATGGCCACCAGCACGGTGGCGGACATCAGCACGGCGAAGACCGCGAAGACGAACACGCGAAGCGGAAGCGTGCCGACCCAGTCCGGCGCGGTGAAAAGGCGGTCGAGGAAGGAGGCGAAAACCTTGTCGGCGGAGGCGAACAGCAGGCCGAAGACGGCCAGCAGCACGGCGGTGATGGCGAGCGCCGCCACCTGCGGCATGACGCGCCGCCGTACGGTCAGCGTCTTCAGCGGGCCGGCCAGGAACCAGGGGACGGGGAAGACGGCCAGCGCCACCGAGATGCCGCCCCTGATCAGCGCCAGCCAGCCGCGGCCCGCGCCGGAGACGGCGATCGCGCCGAGCCCCCCGGCGGTCGCCAGCAGCAGCGGCAGCAGCCAGTCGGCGTCCCGGACCGTGACCATGGCGACGAGCGCGAAGGAGAGCAGGCCGTAGGCGACGGTCCACGGGGTGGCCCTGCGCAGGACGGCGGGCATCGCGGCGGCGCCCAGCACCAGCGCGACCAGCGCGATGCCGAGCCCGGCCTGGGCGTCGGGCAGCGCGACGGCGGCGAACACGCCCACCCCGAAGGCGGCGGGCAGCAGCCAGCGCGGCGTGTCGGGGAGCTCGGGCCTGGGGAAGAGCGGCGGCGGCACGTACGGCGGGGCGGGCGGCCGCGGGCCCTGCGGGAACGAGGGACCGCCTGGGCCCACGGAACCGGGACCGGCGGGACCGCCGAGATTAGGGGGACCGCCGAGCCCCTCGGAACCGGGGCCCACGGGACTGCCGAGATTGCCGTGACCCGCGGGACCGCCGAGATTGGCGTGACCGCCAGGACCCCAGGGCGCAGGACCCCCGTGACCGCCAGGACCTCCGTGCCCGGGACCCTCGGAAACGCCGGGAGCGCCGGGAACGCCGGGAGCCCCCGGACGTCCAGGCGCGACGGCGGTGACTGGAGCGGTGTGGGGGGCCGACTGGGCCCTGACCGATCCGATGGCCGAGCCGACGGCCGCTCCCGCAGCGCTGACCACCAGCATGACCAGGATGCCCGCGGCGCTGCCGAAGAAGATCCCGATGAAGAAGGCCAGGAACAGGCCGATGAGGAAGCCGGTCGTCAGGCCGACCACGGTCCACAGGACAGTGCTTCCCACCCCGCCGACAGGCCTGGGCGGCGGCGCCTCTCCCGGCCACGCCACGCCGGGTCGCGCCGCCGGACCGGAAGCCACACCAGGAGCCACACCAGGAGCCGGGCCATCGGCCACGGTGGACACAGCACTCGGCACAGAGGCCGCCACAGCGACCGACGCAGCGGCCGGGACAGCCCCGACAGCCGGGACAGCGTCATGAAGCGGGCCCGCGGCGGGGTCCACAGCCGGGTCCACGGCAGAGACAGCGACCGGGACAGCGACCGGGAGAGCGGCCAGATCGGCGGCGACCGGGTCGGCGGACGAGCCAGAGTCGGCGGACGCGCCAGGGCCGGGAGCCGCGAGCCCCGGAGGAGCGGCGACCGTGTCCGGAGCGGAGGCCGGGACCGGGACCGGTCCCAGGTCCGGGGCGGGGGCGTCCGCCAAGGGCTCGGCGGGCCGTTCCTCCGCCGATGGCGCCTCGCGATCCCGCGGGCTCGGCTTCGCCCCTTCAGGGGCGATCCCCAGTCGCGCCATGTCGGGTTCCATCGTGATCCTCTCTGGAAGGTCGACGACCATGCGGCACCCCGCGCCGCCGTCGATGCGAATGGCTCCTCCGTGCAGTTCGACGATCTCCTTGACGATCGCCAGGCCGAGTCCCGATCCCCCGGCGTCGGCCGCCCGCGCCGCGTCCAGTCTGGAGAAGCGCTCGAACACCCTCGTCCTCGCCGTCTCGGGGATCCCGGGCCCGCCGTCGGCCACCATCAGCCGCACCCCCCTGCCGTGGCCGGCCGCCGACAGCGTCACCAGGCCGGCGGGAGGGCTGTGCCGTACCGCGTTGTCGAGGAGGTTGGCCAGGACCTGCGCGAGCAGGTCAGGGTCGGCGCGTACCACCAGGCCGGGCGCGCAGACGGGCCTGATCGTGACGTCGTCCCTCGCGATGGCGGCTTCGCGCGCCGCCTGGTCGAGCAGCGCCTCCAGGGCGACCGGCTCGGCCTCCAGGTGCCGCACGCCCGAGTCGAGCCGCGACAGGTCGAGCAGCTGGGCGACCAGGCGGCCCAGGCGTTCGGTCTGGGCGAGGGCGGTGCCCATGGTGACGGGGTCGGCGGCCGAGACGCCGTCGACGACGTTCTCCAGCACCGCGCGCAACGCCGTGATGGGCGTGCGCAGCTCGTGCGAGACGTTGGCGACCAGCTCGCGGCGCTGCCGGTCCACCTCGCCGAGGTCGGCCGCCATCGCGTTGAACGCCCGCGCCAGCTCGCCCACCTCGTCGCGCGAGGTGGTCCTGACACGCAGCGTGTAGCGGCCCTTCGCGATGGTCTGGGCCGCCGAGGCGAGCTGGCGCAGCGGCTTGGTCATGCCGTGCGCCATCACCTGCACCATGATCAGCGCGAGGACGCTCGCGACGGCGATCCTGACCTCGCGGGAGGCGCCCGCGTTGAGGCCGACCTCGTTGACGACGAACGCCGTGCCCACCGCCAGGACGATGACGATCCCCAGCTTCACCTTGATGCGGCCGAGGAAGTCGAGAGGTCTCATCGGCGGACCAGGGCGTAGCCGACGCCGTGCACGGTGCGCACGACGTCGGAGCCGAGCTTGCGGCGCAGCGCCCGCACGTGGCTGTCGACGGTCCTGGTGGCGGCCGCCTCGGAGAAGCCCCAGACGTCCGAGAGCAGCCGTTCGCGCTCGAAGACCTGGCCGGGACGCTCGGCCAGGCGGCGCAGCAGGTCGAACTCGGTCCGGGTGAGCTGCGCCTCTGTCCCGCGCACGAACACCCTGCGGGCCGCGGTGTCGATCTCGACCTCGCCCACCCTGATCACGGTGTCCTCGACCGCCAACTGGGCGGCCCGCTCGACCCTGCGCAGCAGCGCGTGGATCCTGGCCACCAGCTCGCGCATGCTGAACGGCTTGGCGAGGTAGTCGTCGGCGCCCACGCCGAGTCCGACGAGCACGTCGGTCTCCTCGCCGAGCGCGGTCAGCATGAGCACGGGCACCGGCCTGGCCGCCTGCATCCTGCGGCACACCTCCAGGCCGTCCAGTCCCGGCAGCAGCCGGTCCAGGATCACCAGGTCGGGTTCCGCCCTGCCGTACGCGAGGAGCGCCGCCTCGCCGTCGCCCGCGACGCGCACGTCGAAGCCTTCGGCGGCCAGCCGGTTGCGTACGGCGAGCGCGATCGTCTCGTCATCCTCGACCACGAGGATGCGTCGCTGGTCTGCCACGGACAGCAGCGTAGAAGGGACGTGTGCAGACGACACTCCCCAAGATGTGCACATCCCGTGCAGACTTGTCGGTCGTGGACATCACCGCCTATCTGCGCAGGCTCGGCCTGACAAGCGCGCCGCCCTCGCTCGACAACCTGCGGGCGCTGCACGCCGCCCATGTCGAGCGCGTGCCGTACGAGGCGCTGGAGATCTGGCTCGACCGGCCGACCTCGCTCGACCCGGAGGAGTCGGCGGCGCGGATCCTGCGCGGGCGCGGCGGCTACTGCTACCACCTCAACGGCGCGCTGTACACGCTGCTCAAGGCGCTCGGCTACGAGGTGACGCGGCACGTCGGCGGCGTCCAGAACCGCGGCGACGCGCCCGGCGTCACCGGCAACCACCTGGTGCTGACCGTGCGGCTGCCCTCCGCCGAGGGCCTGGACGCGTGGCTGGTCGACGCAGGGCTGGGCGACGCGCTGCACGAACCCCTGCCGCTGGCCGAGGGCCGCTACCGGCAGGGCCCCTTCGAGTACGGCCTGCGGCCCTCCACGGTCGCCCCCGGCGGGTGGCGCTTCGACCACGACCCGCGCGGCTCCTTCATCGGCATGGACTTCGGCATGACACCGGCGGAGATGCCGGAGTTCGCGGCGATGCACGAGCACCTGTCCAGCTCTCCGGAGTCCGGCTTCGTCCGGGTGGCGACGCTCAACCGCAGGGACGCCTCAGGCGTCGACGTCCTGCGCGGGCTCGTGCTGACCAGGATCGGCGACGACACCACCTCGACCACGCTGGACACCGAGGCGGCCTACTTCGCCGCCCTGGAGGGCGTCTTCGGCATCAGCCTGCCGGCCGCCGACCGGTCGCTGCTGTGGGGCAGGCTGGTCAGGGCGCACGAGGCCTGGACGGCCTCGGCGAGCACGTCGTCGACGGCGACGGCCTGACGTCCAGCACCTGCTCGGTCGCGGAGCAGCCGACGACGTATGGCGTCCCGGCTTCTCCAGGACCTCGTACGGCGCGCCCCAGAACGGCCCGCTCAGCGAGAGCAACGTGTCCCAGAACGGGCCGGTCAGCGAGAGCGGCGCGCCCCAGAACAGGCCGGTCAGCGAGAGCGGCGCGACGTCCCTGCCGGTCATCCGGTCGAGCCTCGGCCCGGGCACGCCCGCCACCTCGGCCGACCGGGCGGCCGGCCGAGCGGCTGGCTCGCGATGGACCGGGTCGCCGCCCGCAACGGCCTGGGCAGCGCCGACTTCCTCCGCACACACCTGACAGCCAGGACGGGCCGCACTGGGCAGCGCCCTCCCTCCACACGCCCCTGACAGCCAGGGCGGGCCGCACCGGGTAGTGCCGACTCCCTCCGCACGCACCTGACGGCTAGGGCGGGCGGCACGCCGACCGCATGCCGAGCCGCCATCACCCGCCAGCGGTAATGGTCGCATTTCTCGACAAACCGCTATGGTGCTGTGTCGCTGCACGCGTGTGGATGGAGATGACCCATGAACGGCCCACGCCGGCTGGCCGGACGCTATCGGCTGCTGCACCCGCTGGGCGCCGGATCTCTCTGGCTCGCCGCCGACGACCTGATGCGCCGCGACGTCGGCATCAGAGAGGTCCGGCTCCCGCCCGACCCCGCGGCCCACAGGGAACTGTGCGGCGCGGTGGGGCGCGAGGTCGGACTGGTCACCGGGCTCGGCCACGCCTCCATCGAGCCCGTCCACGAGGTGATCGTCGAGGACGGCACGCCGTGGCTGGTGGTCGACCTCCCCCAGGGACGCACCCTCGAACAGACCGTCCTCGAACGGCACCCGCTGCCGGCCGTCCAGGTGGCCAGGATCGGCGTGCACCTGGTGGCGGCGCTGCGGGCCGTCCACGGCGTCGGAGTGGTCCACGGCGACATCCAGCCGGCCACGGTCATCCTCACGCCGACCGGACGCGCGGTGCTGACCGGCTTCGGCGTGGCCACCCCCTTCCGGCCCCCGGGGGTGGGGCCGGCCGCCGACCTGTGGTCGCTGGCGGCGACGCTCCACTTCGGCCTGGAGGGACGGCCCCCGCAGCCAGGACACCCGATCGGCGGGCCGCTCGGGCCGGTCCTGACCGACATGCTGCACCCCGACCCGGCCGCCCGGCCGTCCGCCGAAACGGTGGCCGCCGCCTTCGCCGAACTGGCCGGAACGGCGAGCCTGCCCCCCTCGGCCGCCGCGTCTCCCGCGCTCTCCTCCCCCACCTCCTCCTCGGACGCCGCGCCTCCCGCCTCCTCTCCCTCCGCATTCGCCTCGCCTCCAGACTCCCCGCCTGCCTCGCCTTCGGACTCCTCGCCTGACTGGCCTTTGGACTCCTCCCCCACCTCGCCCGCGGACTTCTCCCCCACCTCGCCTTCGGACTCCGCACCCGCCTCGCGTCCGGACTCCTCCCCTCCGGACTCCGCACCCGCCTGGTCTTCGGACTCCTGGCCGGGCTCAGAGGCCGGGTTGCCGCCGTCCACCACCCCTGCGGGAGCACCGCCCTCCCCCGCGCTGACCTCCAGCGAGCAGGCACTCCCCACGCCGCCGCCCACCGGCGAGCCGCTGCAGTTCCCCCCACCGCCTCCCGACGGCTCGGCCCCCTCGACCCCGACAGCCTCCGACGGCTCGGCACCATCCGCTTCCTCCTCCTCCAGCGGCTCGGCGCCTTCAGGTCCTTCCCCCTCCAGCGGCTTGGCGCCTTCAGGTCCCTCCGCCTTGGACGGATCGGGGCCGTCCACTCCGTCGGCCTCTGACGGCTCGACGCACTCCGCCCCGGCGCAGACAACGCCTACCGGATGGACACCCTCACCCTGGGAGCCCGACCCCGCCGCGCCGTCCCCGTTCAGTCCCGCGCATCCGGTGGCGACCCCCGCGTCCGGCCCTTGGTCATCGACCGCATCCGCCGAGGACCCCGACAAGACGCAGGTCGTCACCGTCCATCGTGGCCATCCCGCGCCTCCCGCGCACGAGTCCCTGGACGTCACCCGCCCGGCGTCGCGCCCGGACTCGCAACCCTTCGACGGCCTCGAGCCCACCCGGCCCGCCCGCCCCGCGGAGGACGCCTCGCAGGTCCCCGGACCCGTCACCCTAGAGGACGCTCCGCAGGTCCCCACGGTCCTCCCCCCAGAGGCGGCCACACCCGTCCCCCCGGAGGCCGCTCCCTCAGAGCCGGCCATGGCGTCTCCGGTCGCTCCCTCGGGCCGGCACCCCACACCCCCGGCTGACCTCTCCGGCCCGCCTCTCATGGGCACTCCCTCCGGACCGCATGCGTCGTACCCGGACACTCCCTCCGACCCGCACACGCCGTACCAGGGAAGCCCCTCCGACCCGCATGTGCTTCAGCCGGGTGTTCCCTCGGGCCCGCATGTGCTTCAGCCGGGTGTTCCCTCGGGCCCGCACGTGCTTCAGCCGGGTGTTTCCTCAGGCCCGCAGGTTGTGCCCCCAGGCGCTGCTCCAGGACCGGACGCTGTGCCTGCGGAAGCCCCCGCCGGCCCGCAGCCCGCGTTCGAGAGCTTCGGCCCTCATGCGGCGCCGCTCCACATCGCCTCTGCCGAGCCGACGGAGCACGAGCAGGACTCCGGTCTCGACGCCATCGGGCCTGACGGTGTGCTGGGCGCGACCGGAGACACCCCGCCTGCTCCCGAGGCCATGAACCCCGGCCTGGCGGGTTCACCGCCCGGCCCCGAAGCCATGCCGCCCGCTGCGGGAGCCACGCCCGAGGCCGGGCTGCCCGGCCCCGCAGGGACGCCGCTCGGCCCTGACGCCATGCCGCCCGGCCCCGCTGGCCTGTCACAGGGACCGGGATCCCAACCGCAGGACCCGGGCAGCATGCCACCTCATGCGGGGCCACCTCATGCAGGGATGCCGCCCCATGCGGGGATGCCGCCCCACCCGGGAGGGATGCCCCAGGGTCCGGGGGGCATGCCCGGGGTCGGCCAGCCGTACTCTCCGGCGGGGAACGGCCCCGCCCCCACCGGAAGTGGCCCCGCGCCGTCCGGCAAGCCCTCGTTGCTGCGCCGGGTGCTGCGGCGGGGCTCCAAGGACACCAGCAAGAGCGCTCCCCCACAGCCCGCCGCGCCGCCCGCCGGATGGGGCGCCCCTCCCGCCACTCCGCCCACGCTGGGCGGGCCGGTGCCTCCTGACGCTTCTCCCCTGCCGGGCGGACCGATGCCTCCCGACGCTTCTCCCATGCCCGGCGGCCTGATGCCTCCCAATGCTTCTCCCCTGCCCGGCGGGCCAGTGCCTCCCGGCGCCCCGGGAGGGCCGTGGGGGCAGCCGCAGGGCCCCGGCGCGTGGGGTCCGCAGCCTCCGGCGCCCCCCGGAGCGTGGGGACCGCCAGGCGACCACAATCCCACCCCGTGGGGACCACCTGGCGGCCACGGCCCCGCAGCCTGGGGACCGCCCGGAGAGAACGCCCCCGCACCACCGGGACCCGAGGGCAACGGCCCCGCGCCGTGGGCACCACCCGAAGGGAACGGCCCCGCGCCGTGGGCACCGTCCGGAGAGAACGGCCCCGCGCCATGGGGACCCTCCGAAGGAAACGGCCCCGCGCCATGGGCACCGTCCGAGGGGAACGGGCCTGGACCGTGGGGGCCGGCGGAGGGGAGTCCGCCCGCGGGCCGGCCCCCGGCGAGTTGGGGAACTGCCGCGGACGCCGCGCCGCCCGTGCTGGCGTCGACGCCCGGCGAGCCCGATCCGGTGCCGATCGTCGAGACGACCGCGCCGTTCCGGCGGCCGACGTTCACGGGTCCACTGGTGTTGACCGCGTCCCCGGAGCAGCCGCCGAACAAGGCCGGCCGGAACGAGTCCGCCCCGGACCAGCCGCCGCGTCCCCTCGAGCACATCCTGCACGCGGCCGGACCGCTGGCCCCCGAGGAGGCGGCCGCGGTCGGCCTGGGCGTGCTCGACCTGCTGGCACCGCTCCACGGGGCTGGTCGTTTCCATGGGGACGTGCGGCCCGAGACCGTCCTGGTGAACGGCTCGGGGGCGGTGACGCTGGCCGATCCCGCGCCCGCGCCTGCCATGTCCCCGTACTCCGCTCCGGAGGGGAACGTGAGCCCCGCCGCCGATCTGTGGGCGCTGGGCGCGACGCTGTTCACCGCCGTCGAGGGACGCGCGCCCGCACCGGGGGCGCCGCTGACGAGGGCGGGGGCGCTGGCTCCTGTGCTGTTCCGTCTGCTGTCGGGTTCGCCCGGCCAGCGGCTCACGGCCGACGAGCTACGGCTCGACCTGAAGACGATCGCCGCCGCAGCCACCTCGGCGCGCCCCTGACGCGTGCTTTCCGGACCAGGCTCGGAAGCGCCCCTGACGCGTGCTCTCCGGACCCGGCCCGGAAGCGATCCCGACGAGCGCTCTCCGGACCCGGCCCGGAAGCGATCCCGACGAGCGCTCTCCGGACCCGGCCCGGAAGCGATCCCGACGAGCGCTCTCCGGACCCGGCTCGGAAGCGATCCCGACGGGTCCGCCGCTCCTCCCGGCCGGCTCGGCGCGCTCTGCCGGGTGCGCCGAGCGCGGTGGGAGTCCGACGGCCGCGCCCCTGATGCCGCGCGCTCGCGGGGTCTCGTCGGTAGTCTCATCACGTGATCTTTCGGGTCGTGCTCGCCTTAGCCCTGACCGTTCCGCCCGTCACCATCTCGCGAGAGGCCGGCCCTCGCCCCTGCCCGGTCGCCATGCCGCCCCGTACGACCTGCGGCTTCCTCGAAGTTCCTGAGCGCAGGGACGCCCCGGACAGGAAGATCAAGGTGGGGTACGCGGTCCACGTCTCCACCGCCAAGGACCGGAAAGCGGATCCCGTCGTCTACATGAGCGGCGGTCCGGCGTCGGCCTCCCTCCAGCTCACCGGGTTCCTGAGCCAGATGTTCCCCGATCGTGACGTGGTGGCGGTCGAGCAGCGCGGCAACAAGTACTCCGAGCCGACCCTCGGCTGCCCCGAGACGGCCGAGGCGCTGCTCGGACAGCTCAGACGGCCGCCCGCCGACCTCGCGGCGGCGGCCCGCCGGTGCCGGGAGAGGCTCCAGAAGCAGGGCGTCGACCTGCGGGGATACAACACGAAGGAGATCGCGGCCGACGTCGTCGCGCTACGCAAGGAGTTGGGCTACGCGTCCTGGAACCTGTTCGGCGTCAGCTACTCCACCAGGGTCATGATGGATGTGGCGGCGGCCGACCCTCAGGGGGTGCGGTCGGTGGTGCTGGACTCGTACTTGCCGGAGAGCGTCGCGTGGTACGACGACGCCGAGCGGAATCTGGCCGACACGACGGCGCGGCTCGGCGTTCAAGACGCCTTCAACGCCATGACCGCCAGGCTCAACGCGAGGCCCGCCGAGGTGACCACGACCGATCCGCTGCTCGGCAGGACGTTCACGGCCCGGGTCAGCGGCGACGACGTGGCCACGATCATGGCCGAGGCGCTGCACGAGGCGGACGTCGCGGCGGTCGCGCCCGCGATGATCGGCGCGCTCGCCACGGGCCACGACGAGTTGCTGCAACCGCTGGCCGACGCGGTGGGCAAGGGGTTGGTGTCGCACGAGTTCGGGCTGTATCACGCGGTGCAGTGCCAGGACGAGATCCCGTTCAACACCTTCACCCCAAGATCCCGACTTTTCACGGTAAATGGAGATAAGGCGGTGTGCGAGGCTTGGCAGCTCCCCAAGGCCGAGCCCGTGAACGCCACCACCAAGGCCCCCGTCTATGTCCTGGGCGGCCAGTACGACCCGACCACGCCCACCAGGACCAGCAAGCCGGCGGCCGAAGCGCTCCCCAACGCCCGCTTCGAGGAGTTCGCCCGCGCCTCCCACGCGGTCTTCCTGTCCAGCGCCTGCGCCCGCCGCAAGATCGTGGAGTTTCTCGACGACCCGGCCCAGCGCACGGCCACCCCCTGCCTCGACGACACGGACCAGACGCCGGGCGACCTGCACGTGACCGGCGCCCCGTACCAGATCTCGAAGTCCCCGTGGCTGGCCGCGCCCTTCGCGCTGTTCGCCCTCGCCTGCCTGATCCAGCTGATCGCCGGCACGCTGAGAGGCCGGGCGCTGGCGGCCTTCGGCGGGCTGTCCGGTTTGGCGTTCGCCGGGCTGGTCGGCCAGTCCGTCTACGCCCTGATCAGCACGAACGAGACCGCTCTCGCCGTCGGCGTGCCCGGCACGGTGGTCCTCTACACCTGGATCGCCGCCGCCTCGGCCGCGCTGACCGCCGCGGCGCTCCTCCGCGACCGCCGGTGGCCGCACATCGCCGCGGCCGTCATCGGCGCCGGATTCCTCGCCTGGTGGTTCGCCTGGTTCCTGTGACGGGCATCCGCGAGCTCGACGCGGTTTCAGCGGGCGGCATCATTCTGTCCATGCCTGGCAGCACCCCGCCGAGGAGACGCGCCCGGGTTCGACCGGACCATCGTTCCAGAGCGGTTCCCGGTCTTCTCGCCGAGGTTCGCCGGCGATCCCGCCAGCTGGACCGATGCCCGTGACCTGATCGGATCCTGCTTCCGCCGGCCCTGGTGGGAACCGCGCTCCGTCCAGGGCGATCATCGGCGCTGGGCGGCGAAATCCCCCTCCTGCCGGCAGCGCGCGAGGGCTTCGGGGGGCGGGCCGAGCATGATCCGCATCTCTGTGCGCGTCCTACGGCGATGCGCCGCTTCGGACCCTGTCGCACCGACCCGAGCGACGGGCCGGGGAGGGGGTTATCCCTACCCTGAGTTGACGTGCTGGCGTGATGACCCGGCCGTTCTTCGATGGATAGCGTGATCTTGTCTTCATCCTCCATTGAAGGGGTCAATCCCGTTGTTTGGCATGGAATCGTTCCGTCGCGGTCTGTCACGGTCCACCATCGTTGCCGTGGCAGGCGCAGCCTGTCTCGCGGCGACGGCCGGGAGCGCCGGCGCGATCATCAACGGCAAGGACGCCACGCAGCCCTACTCGTTCATGGCGTCGATCCCGATCTCGGCGCCGGGCCAGGGTCTCGAGGACGGCGTGTGCGGGGCGGTGCTGATCGACCGGCAGTGGGTGGCGACCGCCGCTCACTGCGTCGACATGGAGGTCGGGTCGATTCCCGCCGGAACGATCCGCATCGGCAGCGATCAGCGAAAGACCGGCGGAACGGTCCGTAAGATCGCGCAGGCGGTGACCCACCCCCGCTACGCCCAGGACTCGCCCAGCAAGAACGACATCGCGCTGGTCCGCCTGGACCGTCCCGTCTCCTACCAGCCCATCCCGATCGCCGAACGGCCAGGACGGCCCGGCACCCCGACCCGGATCATCGGCTTCGGCATCACCGAGTTCAACCGCGACCCGGCCGGCTGGAAGATGTCCGACAAGCTCCAGGAACTCGACACCCGCAGAGGCGCGGTCTCCGAGTGCGGCCCCGGCTTCGCGGGCAGTACCCGGCTGTGCACGATCAGCCGGGTGCCCAAGGCCATGGCGTGCAACGGCGACTCCGGCTCTCCGCAGGTCCAGCGCGGCAGGGGCGGCCGGTGGGAGCTCATCGGCGTCACCTCGGGACCCGGCGCCAAGAGCCCTTCCTGCGCGGAAGGTCCCGGCCTCTACACGAACGTGCCCGCCTACGCGGACTGGATCCGCACGACGATCCGCGCGTACAGCTGACCGCTTGCCGGTGCTCCTGACATGACGGGTCGGGCGTGCCGGCTGCGCACCCGTTCCCCGGACCTGCCGGCGGGGTGACGGCGGACGGGCGTTCGGTCGCGGTCAGGGCTGACTGTGACAGGCGTTGCCCGAAGGGGTCGGCGGAGGGCGCGCCGTGACGGCGGGACGGGGCGCGCTCGAGGAGCGTCCCTTGGACGGACGGGTGGCGGGGACCACGGAGGCGCCTTCCCGTGCGAAGCCGTACCCGAAGGGTGACGCCGGCGCGGGCATCGGGTGGGCGGTGGGGACCGCTGAGGCGCGCTACCCGAGGTGACGCCGGCGGCGTCGGGCGGGGTGGGTGGCGGAGGCTCGGGAGGTCCGCAGAAATGAGATATATCGCGGATGGAACCCGGCGGAGGCTCCCACTCGTTATATCGGCGACGCAGAATGTGGAGAGGCGGGGCGCGGGCTCCGCGTTCGGAGGGATGTTGAGGATGTCGCCCGTCCAGAAGTACGCCATCGGCGCCGGTATCGCCGTCCTGCTGTCGTGGATCTTCCTGCCCGGCTGGCTCACCCTGCTCGTGCTGCTCGGCGTCGTCGCCGCGCCCGTGGTCGGCTACATGATGCTCGACCCGTCGCAGCGTGAGCGGCTCAAGAGGGCCCGCAGGCGCGGCATCGGCCACTGACCGCAGCGACCCGCGCCGGTCGCAACGGACCACGCCATGGCCGGCCGTGGCCGGGTCGCGGCCGGGTCGCGATCCAGCACGCCGGACCAGCGGTCCAGCACGCCGGACCAGCGGACACGGAAGGAGGCCGTCACCCCGGGTGACGGCCTCCTTCCCGTCTGTCGACGGCCGCGTCGGAGCCGCCCGTCAGGCGGCGATGGCCTCGTGCACCTTGGCGGTCACCCTGCGCTCGATGTAGAACGACAGCAGCGGCACGGTGCCCGCCAGCATGACGCCGAGCATGTACCCCCAGGTCCAGCGCGCCTTCATGCCGAGGTTCATGACCGCGATCAGGTAGAGCATGTAGAGGAACCCGTGGATCGGCGAGACGATCTTGGAGGGTTGGGGGACGTCGAAGCCGTACCGCAGCACGATGGCCGTGCAGAGCACGAGCAGCATGGTGCCGACGATGTACGCGAGGACCCGGAAGGGCTTGAGTGCGGACTCCACGAGCATCAACCTTCTAGAACGGCTTCGGGTTCAGGGGACTTGCTGGAACGTACGGCGTCGCGGACGAAGTGGAACCACATGAACACGGCGAACCCCGCGAAGATCCACCAGTTGGCCGCGTAGGCGAGGTTGCGCCAGGTCAGCGTGCCGCCGGTGACCGGTGGCGGCACCTTGACGGGGGTGAGCCCGGGGGTCTGGGCGACCACGAACCCGTTGCGCACCTTCTCCCCCCGCCACAGGTTGATCAGCTCGGCCGTGGAGACCGTCTGCACCTGGCCGGCGGGCACGCCCTCGGCCCGCCGCTGGACGCTGTCGGTGTTCTGGGGCGCCCGCAGGCGACCGCTCACCGTCACCTGGCCGGGCGGCACGGTCACGCCCGGATCGCCGGCCTCGGCCACCCATCCGCGCACGGTCGGCATCAGGGTGCCGTCGGTCAGCCTGATCGGGGTGAGCACCCAGTAGCCCTGGCCCCTGGCGACGTTGCCGCCGGGCGCCGACACGTCGGGTTTGCGGTCGGCGACGAGCAGTTGCCTGGCCGCGTCGTAGGAGCCGGAGACGGTGACGCGCCGCCCCACCGAGGTGCCGTCGATCTGGGCGCCCACCTTGCTGAGCGTCTCGACGGCGACGGGACCGGGGTCGGTGGTCGCCGTGGGCTTGCCCGAGTCCTCGAACACGCCGAGCTGCCAGCGGCCGAGCAGGATGAAAGAGACGAGAACCCCGATCGCGAGCAGGTGCAACCCGAGCATGCGGGGTGCGAGCAGGGTTCTGAGCATGCGTCCACGCTATCCGGCGATACCTGCGGTCCGATAATCGAGTGCCCTTACCGGGTCACGCTAAAAGGTGCAAATGCACCAGCTGATCCCGCTAGAGTGCAACGCATGTCTGACCAGCACATCGATCCCGCGGGCAACACCCAGCAGTTCCGCGCGTTCGCCCAGCGGGCCGAGAACGAGGCGGCGGCCGAGCCCAAGCGCTCCTCCGTCCTGCCGATCATCGCCGTGGTCCTCGCCGTCGCCATCGTCGGCGTGATCGCGTACCTGCTCCTGGTCTAACCGCCCGGAGGCCGTCCCACCCGCCGCTCGACGAGGTCGCGGCGGGTTCTTGTCGTTCCAGGACACCGTGACGCCCGGTCCTGTGATCCTTCCGTACGGTCACCACCTCTGGACCAGGGCACGCATGTCTGTCTACATTGGACTCTGTGTCCAATAAAGTCGGACGTCCACCTGTGGAGGGCGGCATGATCCAGCCGCGCAGGGTGCGCTTCTCGTGGGAGGACACGCCGCTGCACTGGGTGCCGGGCGACCCCTTCTCCACACACCTGATCAACGTGCTGCACCTGCTGCTGCCGGCGGGTGAGCGATGGTTCGTGCACGTCTTCAAGCAGGCCCTGCCGTACGTCACGGACGAGAGGCTGAAGGCCGAGGTCAAGGGCTTCATGGGCCAGGAGGGCACGCACGCGGTCGCCCACCAGCGGGTGCTCGAGCACATGAAGGAGCAGGGCCTGGACACGGCCCCCTTCGTCGAGAACGTCGAGTGGTTCTTCGAGCGCCTGCTCGGCGACCACACGATGCCGCCCTTCGCCAGGGGTTACTGGCTGAAGGAGCGGCTGGCCGTCATCGCGGCGATCGAGCACTACACGGCGGTGCTCGGCGACTGGATCCTGCGGGCCCGGCCGCTGGACGCGGCCGGCGCCGACCCCGTGATGCTGGATCTGCTGCGCTGGCACGGCGCCGAGGAGGTCGAGCACCGCAGCGTGGCCTACGACCTGTTCATGCACCTCGACGGCGCCTACACGCGCAGGGCGCGCACCATGCTCATGACCGGGCCCATCCTGGTGACCCTGGTCAGGCGGGGCACGGCGTTCCTGCTGGCCCGCGACCCGGTCGTGGCCGGTCGCGTCCAGGCCAGGTGGACGCATTTCCTCCGCCGCGCCCGCCAGGGCAGGGTGCCGACGTTACGCAGCCTGGTCCTGGCCGCGCCGAGGTATCTGCGGCCCGGTTTCCATCCCAGCCAGGAGGGCGACCTGAAGGCCGCTCTCGACTACATCGCCATCTCCCCCGCGCATGCCGAGTTCGCGTCGTACAGGAGGTCCCGTGGCAACCAGTGACAAGCCGGGAATCGTCATCATCGGTTCGGGTTTCGCCGGGATCGGGATGGCGATCAAGTTGAAGGAGGCCGGGTTCCACGACTTCGTCATCCTGGAGAAGGCCGGCGAGCTGGGCGGGACCTGGCGCGACAACACCTATCCCGGGTGCGCGTGCGACATCCCCTCGCACATGTACTCCTACTCCTTCGAGCTCAATCCGGGCTGGTCACGGATGTTCTCCCCGCAGGAGGAGATCTGGGAGTACATGCGCGCCTGCGCGTGGAAGTACGGCATCGACCCCCACATCCGGTACGGCAAGCACGTCGTGAGCCTCGAATACACCGGCAGGGAATGGGAGGTCGCCACCTCGGACGGCCTGACGCTCCGCGCCAACGCGGTGATCTCCGCCATCGGCGCCCTCCACGTCCCGAAATTTCCGGAAATAGCGGGTGAGTTCGCCGGGCCCGCGTTCCACTCGGCCGAGTGGGACCACAGCGTCGACCTCCGGGGCAAGCGGGTGGCGGTCGTCGGCACCGGCGCCTCAGCCGTCCAGTTCGTCCCGCGGATCGCCGAAGAGGCCGCCCACCTGACCGTCTTCCAGCGCACGCCCCCCTGGATCCACCCCAAGCCCGACTTCGCCGTCCCCGACCGGATGAAGCGCCTGCTCACCCTGCCCGGCGCCGCCCGCGCCCTGCGCAACGGCATCTACTGGACGCTGGAGACCAGGGCGCTCGGCTTCGCCGTCGACCCCAGGCTGATGGCCTTCCACGAGCGGACGGCCCTGCGGCACCTCGAACGCCAGGTGCCCGATCCCGAGCTGCGCCGCAAGCTCACGCCCGGCTACACGATCGGCTGCAAGCGCGTCCTGATCTCCAGCGACTACTATCCCGCGCTCGGCAGGCCCGACGTCTCGCTGGTCACCGACGGCATCGCCGAGCTGCGCGGCCACGCGGTCGTCGACGTCACGGGGAAGGAGCACGCGGCCGACGTCGTCGTGTACGGCACCGGCTTCAAGGTGACCGACGCCCTGCAGGAGCAGCGGATCGTCGGCAGGGACGGCGTGAAGATCCAGGACGCGTGGCAGGAGGGCATCGAGGCCTACTACGGCATCACCACCACGGGCTTCCCGAACCTGTTCTTCCTGCTCGGCCCCAACACCGGGCTGGGCCACAACTCCGTGGTCTTCATGATCGAGTCGCAGGTCCGCTACGTCATGGACTGCCTGCGACTGCTGTCCAGGACCCAGGCCAGGGCGATCGACGTCAAGCCGGAGCGGCAGCGGGCCTTCAACCGGCGCCTGCAGGAACGCCTCGGCCGGCTGGTGTGGAGCGAGGGCGGGTGCGACTCGTGGTACCTGGACGAGCACGGGGTCAACCGGACGGTCTGGCCGGGCTTCACCTTCGAGTACTGGGCACGCACCAGGCGGATGAATCCCGACGCCTTCGAGCTGATCTACTAGCCGGCCGGCGCCGCCGCGCCGCCACCCCGAAGACCCGACCGGCACACCGCCCGGGCCGGCGCGCGCGCTAGCAGTAGCGGGCCGGTGCGATGCGGTCCATCCGCTGGCCGAAGCGGCGCAGGTAGTTGGGGCTGTAGTCGCCGGCGCCCGCCCGGCGCCGCTCGTTCCAGCTCCACTCGGAGTCGGCCGTGTCGACGAAGCAGACCTCGGCGTTGGCCACGAACGAGCCCACCCTGTCGGCGTGCTCGGGGCCGATGTGGACGTTGCCGTCGGCCTCCCGCCACGTGTGGAGGGCACCGGTGTACCGGGCGCCGGTCCACAGGCACACGTCCGCCCGGCAGGCCGGCGCCGGCACCGCCGGGACGGCCTGCGGCACCGGCACGGCGGGGCGGGCCGGGACGACCGCGGGCAGGACCGGGACGGTGGCGGCCAAAGCGGCGGCGAGCATCAGGTGCGGAGGCATCGTGCGGGGGATCCTCTCGACAGGGGACAGGGACCCACCGCACGATACGTGATCGGACGACTACGGCGCGCTGCGAACGGCCAGCGCGCTGCCGCCGCCCCGCCGTACGGGCTCGGCGACGGCCTGGATCCTGCCCCGGCCGACGAACTCCAGGGCGGTCGCCGCGCCGATCTCCGGGTTCAGCGCGAAGGTGTGCCCCTTGGCCTCGAGCTCGGCCCGGTAACGGTCGAGGAAGGCCTGCTCGGCCTGGGTCTGGGCGGTGTTGCGCTGGGTGGCCCTGGGCGCGGCGAGCGCGTCCGGCAGTTTCATGCCGAACTCGTAGCGGTTGACCAGGATCTGCAGCACGGTCGTGATGATCGTCGAGCCGCCGGGCGAGCCGACGGCCAGCACCGGCTTGCCCTCGTCGAGCACGATGGTCGGGGCCATCGACGAGCGGGGGCGCTTGCCGGGGGCGGGCAGGTTCGGGTCGCCGGGCGCCGGGCCGAAGGTGAAGTCGGTCAGCTCGTTGTTGAGCATCACGCCGCGTCCCGGCACCACGATGCCGTTGCCGCCGGTGGACTCGATCGTGAGGTTGTAGGCGACCACGTTGCCCCAGCGGTCGGCGACGACCAGGTGGGTGGTCTCCGGGCCTTCCTCAGCGGGCGGTGCCGACGCCTCGTCCAGCGGGCGCTCGCAGTCGGCGTAGGTGCCGTCCGGCTGGCCGGGGGCGGCCGGGTGCGCCATCGCCCGCTCGCCCACCAGGCAGGCGCGTTCCTTGGAGAAGCCGTCGCTGAGCAGCTCGGCCAGCGGGACGTTCGGGATGTCGCCGACGTACTTGCCGCGGTCGGCGAACGACAGCCGCGAAGCCTCCAGGAACTCGTGGAGGCCCACGGTGGGCAGCGCCTCCAGGATGTTGAGCGCCTCGCCGACCGTGGAGCCGCCCGAGGACGGGATCGACATGCCGTAGACCTGCATGCCGTTGTAGTCGACCCGCGTCGGCTCGCGCGTCAGCGCCCGGTAGGCGGTGAGGTCGGAGACCTCCATCAGGCCGGGACGCACGTTGCGGGTCGCGCCGGGGGTGATCGGCGGGTTCTTGACGGTGGCGACGATCTCCTGGCCGAGCCGCCCGCCGTACAGCCACTCGGGGCCGCGCCTGCCCAGCTCGCGATAGGTGTCGGCGAGCTCGGGGTTTCTGAACACCGAGCCGACCGGTGGCGGCGCGCCGTTCGGCAGGTAGAGCTTGGCGGTGGAGGCGATGTCCTTGAACCGGGCGGCGTTCGCGGCGGTCTGGTCGTGGAAGGTCTGGTCGACGACGAAACCCTTGGACGCCACCTCGACGGCGGGCTTGAGCGCGTCGCGCAGGCTGACCGTGCCGAACCTGCGCAGCGCCAGGTCCCACTGCGCGACCGCGCCGGGCACGCCCGCCGACAGGCCGCTGGTGACGGCCTCCTCGAACGGGATCCCCTCCAGAGAGGTCGACGTCATCGCGGCGGGCGCCGTCTCCCGCCCGTCGATCGAGTAGACCCTGCCCCGCCTGGCGTCGTAGTAGACCATGAACCCGCCGCCGGCCAACCCGGCCGAGTAGGGCTCGGTGACGCCGAGCACCCGCCCGCCGCCACCGCGGCCGAGTAGGGCTCGGTGACGCCGAGCACCCGCCCGCCGCCACCGCGGCGTCCATCGCGTTGCCGCCCTTCTTGAGCACGGCGAGCGCGGCCTTGCTGGCGTCGAGGTCGACGGTCGCCACGGCGCCGCCGTACCCCTCGGCGACGGGCTGCTTCACGGCGGGCGGCGGCTTGTGATCCACGGCCGGCCCGGCGACGGCCGGTGCGGCGACGAGGAACGGCGTGACGGCGACGAGAGCGAGGATGTGTCGGCGCATGATCCCCACAATGGACCAGGTACGCCGCCGGTGGTAGGGCCCCCTGCCACATCGGGCGGATGTCCTGGCCGGTGTCCTCGTCTAGCGTGGGTGGGTGCGCAA
The DNA here is from genome assembly GCF_040610675.1 of Nonomuraea sp. NPDC003804. Lineage (NCBI taxonomy): Bacteria > Bacillati > Actinomycetota > Actinomycetes > Streptosporangiales > Streptosporangiaceae > Nonomuraea > Nonomuraea sp. NPDC003804. The sequence goes on along the minus strand of NZ_JBEXMT010000014.1, from coordinate 156,370 downwards.
GACCCCCTATCTCGCTCTGGTGGTCGCGGCGTTCCAGGTGATCGCCTCCCAGGGGGCGAGCCTGGGGCAGCACGACCGCGTGCCCGTCGACGCGACGGCCGTCCTCCTGCTGCTGGTCGGGCCCGCGATGATGCTGGCCAGGAACCGCTTCCCCGCGACGTCGCTGGCGCTCACGCTCACGGCGACCTGCCTGTACCTGTGGGGCGGCTACCCGTACGGGCCCGTGTTCGCCAGCCCGATCATCATGCTCTTCCAGACCGTCGCCGAGGGTCGCAGGAAGCTCGCGCTGATCTCCTCCGGGCTCACGACCGTCTTCTTCCTGATCTACTCGACCTGGCTGGTCTACCCGCCCTCGCCCGGCCTGTGGCACGTGCTGGCGATCGTCGCGGTCATGGCGCTGATCCTGGCCGCCGGGGAGCTGGCCAGGTACCGGCGCGAGAGCCGCGCCGAGCGGGCGCGGGTGGCGGAGGAGGAGTCCAGGCGCCAGGCCAGCGAGGAGCGTCTGACGATGGCGCAGGAGCTGCACGACGTGCTGGCGCACAACATCTCGCTCATCCACGTGCAGGCCTCCACCGCGCTGCACCTGATGGACGACGACCCGTCGCAGGCCCGCGCCGCGCTCACCACGATCAAGAGCGCCTCCAAGGAGGTGCTCGGCGAGCTCCGCTCGGTGCTGAACGTGCTGCGTGAGGGCGCGCCCCGCTCGCCGACGGCGGGGCTCGACCGGCTGGGCGACCTGGTGGAACGGTCGGGACTCGACGTGTCGCTCGAACTGGGCGGCGCGCGCCCGCTGCCCGCGCAGGTCGAGCGCGCGGCCTACCGCATCGTGCAGGAGTCGCTCACCAACGCCGCCCGGCACGCGCCAGGCTCCCGGGTCCTGGTGCGGCTGGACTACCGGCCCGCCGAGCTGGTCATCGCGATCGCCGACAGCGGCCCGGCGATGCCTGCCGTCCTGGCCGAGGCGGGCAGCGGCAACGGCATCCCCGGCATGCGGGAGCGGGCCGCCGCGCTCGGTGGCACGCTGGTCGCGGGGCCGGCGGGCGGCGGGTTCCAGGTCGAGGCGAGGCTGCCACTACCGGAGGAAACAGAATGATCAGGGTGCTGCTGGCCGACGACCAGGCGCTGGTGCGGGCCGGGTTCCGGGCGCTGCTCGACGCGCAGCCCGACATGAGCGTCGTCGCCGAGGCCGCCGACGGGGCCGAGGCGGTACGGCTGTCGCGCGAGCACGCGCCCGACGTCGTGCTCATGGACATCCGCATGCCGGGCACCGACGGGCTGACCGCGACCAGGCAGATGCCGCCTGGCCCGCGCGTCATCATCCTGACCACCTTCGAGCTCGACGAGTACGTCTTCGAGGCGCTGCGCGGCGGGGCCAGCGGCTTCCTGGTCAAGGACACCGAGCCGGCCGAGCTGATCCAGGCGGTGCGGGTGGTGGCGGCGGGCGAGGCGCTGCTGTCGCCGAGCGTCACCAGGAGGCTGATCGCGGAGTACGCGACGCGGGCCAAGGAGCCGGTCGCCGCCGACGGGCTCGACCTGCTGACCGAGCGCGAGCGGGAGGTGCTGGCGCTGGTCGGCACGGGGATGACCAACGACGAGATCGCCGCCAGGCTGTTCATGTCCCCTGCGACGGCGAAGACCCACGTGAGCAGGGCGATGATGAAGCTCCACGCCCGCGACCGCGCGCAGCTCGTGGTCATCGCCTACGAGTCGGGCCTGGTGCGGCCGGGCTGGCTCTGACGGCTCGGCGCTCCGGCGGCTCGGCGCTCCAGCAGCTCGGCGCTCCAGCGGCTCCGGTGGTTCCCGAGGCGCCGGCGGCTACGCCGGGCGTCGTATGCCGGGACGCGACCGCCGTCCGATTCGGCGCGCGGCCTCTCGCGGGAGGCTGGAGGCATCGTCGAGAAAGGACACCAGCGATGCACAGCTTCTTCTGGCCCGTCTTCCCGATCTTCTGGGCACTGGTCCTGGCCGGCGCCGCGACGCTCTTCGTCAAGGGCAGGCGGGCCGGCGTCCGGGGCGGGCCGCCGCCGAGCCGTACGGCCTCGGCCGAGCAGATCCTCGCCGAGCGCTACGCCCGCGGCGAGCTGGACGACGAGGAGTACCTCCAGCGCTCGTCCGTGCTGAGGTCGTAAACGCTCCCACCGGTGAAACAACTGTTACTGGCCGACTGCGGAGCGTGAGGTTAGCGTGCAGGCGAAGACAACTCCGAGGCGGGGATGAGGGTGTGGAGCCGGTCACCCTGTTCGTCAGCGGGCTCGCCGCCGGTCTGGTGGCGGGCGCCGCCTCCTGTACGGCGATGCAGGGCGGTCTGCTCTTCGGCCTGACGGGGGCCTCCCCGTGGGCCGTGGGCCAGTTCCTGGCAGGCCGCCTGGCCGCGTACGCCGTGGCGGGCGGCCTGCTCGGCGCCCTGGGCGCGGTGATCAGGCTGCCCACGCCGGTCCGCGCGGTGCTGCTGATCGCGGCGGGCGTCACGGTGCTGCTGTTCGCCGCCAGGACGTTCCGCCGGCGGCGCTGCGCTCCCCCGCCGCCTGGACGGCCGCTCAAGGCGCCGCTGCTCGGCGCGGCGACGCTACTGCTGCCCTGCGGGGTGACGTTGAGCATGGAGATGGTGGCCGTCTCCAGCGGCTCGGCGATCGCCGGGGCGGCGGTGATGGCGGGCTTCGTGATCGGCACCTCGCCCGCCCTCGCGCTGCTGGGGTTCGTCGTCCGCCGGCTGTCGCGTACCAGGCTCGCCGTGGTGGCGGCCGGCACCGCGGTGGCCGTCGGGGTGTGGACGATCGGCTCGGGGCTGAGCCTCGGCGGCTGGCTGCCGAGCTCGCCCGCGGCGGCGGCCACGGGTGGCAAGGCGGGCACGGGTGGCACGGCGGGCGCGGGTGGCACCGCGAGCGTGGCGAGCACGGCCACGATCTGGGCCACGAGTGACGGCTACCGGCCGGGCATCGTCACCATGCCCGCCCGCACGCCGGTCACGCTGGTCTTCAGGACGAGCGCGCCGGGATGCGCGGGGACGGTGTCGATCGCCGGGAGGGACGTCACGCTACCGGCGACCGTACGGCTGCCGCCGCAGGAGCCGGGGACGCTGCGCTACTCGTGCGCGATGGGCATGTACCCGGGGTTCGTCAGGTTCGTCGCCGGCACGTCACGGTGAACGTTCTCGTCGATTACACTCCGCCACCACGTCATCACATGTCACCCTGGCGCCATGACGTGGTGGCAGAACGAGCAGGGGGTGGCGGCGCCGGCCGGGCACGTCCTCGAGACGACCGCGCCGGTTCCCGCGCCCCGCTCCGGGGGCGAGCCCGATCTCATCGTCGCCGCCCAGGACGGCGACGCCCAGGCCGCCCACCGGCTGGGCAAGCTCTTCGCCCAGCGCGGTGACCGCACGGCCGCCAGGCACTGGTGGGAGCGGGCCGCGGCGGCCGGCAACGTCGACAGCGCCTACAACCTGGGTGTCTGGCACGAGAAGCACGGCACGCTCGAGGAGGCCGTCCGGTGGTACGAGCTGGCGGCGGGCACGGGTGACGCCGAGGCCGCGGTCAACCTGGCGACCCTGCTGCTGGAGTCGCGCGGCGACGTCGACGCGGCCCGCGGGTGGTTCGAGAGCGCCGCGCGGGCCGGATCCCGGCAGGCGGCCAGGCGGCTGGCGCTGATCTGCGAGGACGCGGGCGAGCTGCCGGTCGCCCGCGAGTGGCACCGCAGGGCCGCCGCCGACGGCGACGTCGCCTCCGCCCACGACCTGGGTTTCCTGTCCTACCAGGCGGGCGAGGAGGAGGAGACGGTCCGCTGCTGGGAGTACGCCTCTCGCGGCGGGCACGCCGACGCCGCCTACCACCTGGGGCTCTACCTGCAGGCCACCCGCGACCCCGAGGGCGCCGAGTCCTGCTTCCGGCTGGCCGCCAAGAGCGAGCACCCGGGCGCCGCCTCCCAGCTCGGCGGCATCGCGCTGTCGCACCGCGACCTCCGTACGGCACGCGCCTGGTTCGAGCGGGCCGCGCAGGCCGGGCGGGTCGAGGACCAGCGGATGGCGGGGTTCGTCTGCGTGGAGCTGTCCGACTCGCAGGGGGCCAGCCACTGGTTCGGCAGGGCGGCCGCGAGCGGCGACGCGGAGTCGGCCTTCAACTTCGGGCTGCTGCTCATCGCCGAGCTCGGCGACCTGGAGGGCGGCCAGCACTGGTTCCGGCAGGCGGCGACGGCCGGGCACCACCGGGCGGCGGTGGAGCTCGGGGGGCTGCTGTCGGCCACCGGCAACACGCAGGAGGCGGAGAAGTGGCTGGCCGACCCGCCGCCGCCCACCTGGGACCGGCTCGCCGAACCCGAGCTGGCGGCCAGGGCCGAGCTGGCGGCCGCCGCGACGGGACGCAGGGGCGGGGCGAGGCTGCGGGTGCGGGACCTGACGGAGATCCTCGGCACGTGGGACCTGCTCACCAGGCCGCCGCGTGACCACACCGACGTGGTGGTGTGGCTGGTGGAGCGGAGCGGGATGCGGCCGTCGGCGGTGGAGCACCTGGCGTCGGTGCGGGCGACGATCGTGCGGCCGGGGACGGCGCCGTGGCCCACGCCGTCGGAGATCGAGCACGTCCTGGCCACGGCGCGCGAGCTCCGCGGCCGGCTGTGCGCCCGCTGAGACATGACGACGCCCGCCGGGGGGCGAACCGGCGGGCGTCGTCGTGAGAGGTTCGTCCGTCAGGCGGCCAGCACGTCGGCCACCGGCACGTACGGCAGGCCGAGCGCCTGCGCGACCGGCTCGTTGGTGACCTGGCCGGCGTGGGTGTTGAGGCCGGGGGCGAGCGAGGCGTCCGCCTTCAGCGCCTCCTTCCAGCCCAGGTTCGCCAGCTTGACCGCGTAGGGCAGCGTCGCGTTGGTGAGCGCGTACGTCGAGGTGTTCGCCACCGAGCCGGGCATGTTCGCCACGCAGTAGAAGATCGAGTTGTGCACCTGGTAGGTGGGCTCGGCGTGCGTGGTGGGGCGGGAGTCCTCGAAGCAGCCGCCCTGGTCGATCGCGATGTCGACGAGCACGGAGCCGGGCTTCATGCGGGAGACCAGCTCGTTGGAGACCAGCGTCGGGGCCTTGGCGCCGGGGATGAGGACCGCGCCGATGACCAGGTCGGCCTTGAGGACCTCCTGCTCGATCGCGTACGAGTTCGACACCAGCGTCTTCAGCCTGCCCTGGTAGACGGCGTCGATGAAGCGCAGGCGGTCGATGTTGGTGTCGAGGACGGTCACGTCCGCGCCCATGCCGACCGCGATCTGGGCCGCGTTGAGGCCGGAGACGCCGCCGCCGATGACGACGACCTTGGCGGGGGCGACACCGGGGACGCCGCCGGGCAGCACGCCGCGCCCGCCGTTGAAGCGCATGAGGTTGTAGGCGCCGACCTGGGGAGCCAGGCGGCCCGCGACCTCCGACATCGGGGCGAGCAGCGGGAGGGCGTTGCCGACCTGGACGGTCTCGTAGGCGATGCCGGTGGTGCCCGCCTTGAGCAGCGCGTCGGCGCACTCCTTGCCGGCGGCCAGGTGCAGGTAGGTGAAGAGCACCAGGTCGTCGCGCATGCGGTGGTACTCCTCGGCGATGGGCTCCTTGACCTTGAGCACCATCTCCGACTCGCCCCACACGGCGTCGGCGGAGTCGAGGATCTTGGCACCGGCGGCGAGGTACTCCTCGTCGGTGATGTGCGAACCGAGACCGGCGCCCCGCTGGACGTGAACGTCGTGGCCGCCTCGTACCAGCTCGTGCACACCGGCGGGGGTGGCGGCGACGCGGTACTCGTGGTTCTTCACCTCGGCGGGAACGCCGATCTTCATGGTGGTTCCTTTCCTGAGAGGGGGGTGCTTAGAGGAGGTTCAGGCCTTCGACCAGGACGGTCCGGATGATCGACTCGATCTCGTCGAACTCCTTCTGCCCGGCGATGAGCGGCGGGGCGAGCTGGATGACCGGGTCGCCGCGGTCATCGGCCCTGCAGTAGAGGCCGTGGGAGTACAGGGCGTTGGACAGGTAGCCGCGGATGAGCCGCTCGGACTCCTCGGCGCTGAAGGTCTCCTTGGTCGTCTTGTCCTTGACCAGCTCGATGCCCCAGAAGTAGCCGGAGCCGCGGACGTCTCCGACGATGGGCAGGTCCTTCAGCTTCTCCAGCGTGCTCTTGAAGGCGCCCTCGTTGCGGGTGACGTGGCCGAGCAGGTCCTCGCGCTCGAAGATGTCGAGGTTGGCCAGCGCGACGGCGGCGGAGACGGGGTGCCCGCCGAAGGTGTAGCCGTGGGCGAACATCTCGGCGCCGTCCTTGAACGGCTCGAACAGCCGGTCGTGCGCGATCATGGCGCCGAGCGGCGAGTAGCCGGAGGTCAGGCCCTTGGCCGAGGTGATGATGTCGGGCGTGTAGTCGAACTTCTGGCCGCCGAACATCGTGCCGAGCCTGCCGTACGCGCAGATGACCTCGTCGGAGACCAGCAGCACGTCGTACTCGTCGCAGATCGCGCGCAGCCGCTGGAAGTATCCGGGCGGCGGCGGGAAGCAGCCGCCGGCGTTCTGCACCGGCTCGACGAAGACGGCGGCGACGGTGTCGGGGCCCTCCATCTCGATGGCCTGGGCGACGCGGTCGGCGGCCCACAGGCCGTACTGCTCGGGCGTCATGCCCTTGATGCCGGAGATCTCGTCGGCGCGGTAGTGGTTGGTGTTCGGCACGCGGATGGAGCCGGGCACGAGCGGCTCGAACATCTGCTTGAAGGCCGGGATGCCGGTGATCGACAGGGCGCCCTGCGGGGTGCCGTGGTAGGCGATCTGGCGGCTGATCACCTTGTGCTTGAGCGGCTTGCCGGTGACCTTGTAGTACTGCTTGGCCAGCTTCCACGCGGTCTCGACCGCCTCGCCGCCACCGGTGGTGAAGAACACGCGGTTGAGGTCGCCGGGCGCCTCCTTGGCCAGCCGGTGCGCGAGCTCGGCCGCCTTGGGGTGGGCGTAGGACCACAGCGGGAAGAAGGCCAGCTCCTGCGCCTGCTTGGCGGCCGCCTCGGCCAGCTCGCTGCGGCCGTGGCCGACCTGGACCACGAAGAGTCCGGCGAGTCCGTCGAGGTAACGCTTGCCGTGGATGTCGTAGATGTAGGCGCCTTCACCCCTGACGATCGTGGGGATCTCGTGCTCCTTGTAGGAGCTGTGGCGGGTGAAATGCAACCACAGGTTGTCCTGAGCGGCCTTGAGCACGTCGTTTTCGGGCTGCGTCATCGCTATCTTCCCTCGTGTCTGAACTCCCCACAGTGTGCATGCTCACACGGGGTGTTGCCAAGCGAAAGCGTGGCAACACTCTGCAAGAAAACCGGGATCCGCAGAACGCCTCTGTAATATCAACGAAATCCGCATGGCGCGCAAGACCCATTTCCAGCATGTGGAACCTTCTGTGATGCAATGAGGCGTACTGTCCAGAACGACACCGGGGGACAACCCGTGACTCCTGACCAGCTAGAGAGCGCCGTCGCGGCGGGAATGCCCCAGGCCGTCGAGGACCTGAGGCGTCTGGCCTCCATCCCCTCCGTGGCCTTCCCCGGCCACCCCGAGGAGCCCGTCCTCGCCGCCGCCGCCGTGACCGAGGAGCTGCTGCGCAGCGCGGGTCTGCCGCACGTCCAGCAGATCCCCGTGGAGGGCAGCTTCCCCGCCGTCTACGGCGAGGCCCCCGCCCCTCCCGGCGCTCCCACGGTCCTGCTGTACGCGCACTACGACGTCCAGCCCGCCGGCGACCCCGCGGCCTGGCGCACCCCGCCCTTCGAGCCCACCCTGATCGACGGCTGCCTGTACGGCAGGGGCACCGCCGACGACAAGTCGGGCATCATCTCGCACGTCGCCGCGCTGCGCGCCTTCCACGGCCGCTTCCCCGTCGGCGTCAAGGTGATCATCGAGGGTCAGGAGGAGTACGCGGGCGAGCGCCTGGAGGCCTTCGTCGAGCGCAACCCCGACCTGCTCCGCGCCGACGCGATCATCGTCGCCGACACCGGCAACCCCCGCGTCGGCGACCCCGCCGTCACGACGTCGCTGCGCGGCATGGCCGCCTTCACCGTCGAGACGCGGACGCTGCGCGAGGCCGTCCACAGCGGTTCCTTCGGCGGCGCCGCCCCCGACGCGCTGGCCGCCCTCATGCGCATGCTCACCTCCCTGCACGACGACAACGGCGACATCCGCGTCCCCGGCCTGCCGCGTGGCACCTTCCTCGGCGCCGGGCCGTCCGAGGATGAGTTCAGGAACACGGCGGGCGTCGTCGACGGCGTCTCCCTCGTCGGCTCCGGCTCCCTCGCCGACCGCCTGTGGTCCTCCTACGCGATCACCGTGACCGGCCTGGACGTCCCCACGGTCTCCGGCGCCATCAACGCCGTGCAGCCGGCGGCCAGGGCCAGGGTGACGGTCCGCATCCCGCCGGCGGGCGACCCCAAGACGACGCTCGACGCCGTGACCGAGTTCCTGCAGCAGGTCGCGCCGTGGGGCGTGAAGGTGAGCTTCAGCGACTTCACGGTCGGCTCCGGGTACCAGGCCGACTCGGGCGGGCGCGCCCGCGCGGCCCTCAACGGCGCCATGGAGCGCGCCTTCGGCCGCGCGCCGCGCGACGTGGGCGCGGGCGGCTCGATCCCGCTGGTCAACACGCTGCTCAAGCAGTTCCCCCTGGCGGAGATCCTGCTGTTCGGCGCCGAGGACGAGGACGCGGCGATCCACGCCCCCAACGAGCGGCTGAACCTGGAGGAGCTGCGCCGCGTGGTCACCACCGAGGCCCTCTTCCTGGCGCAGTACGGCGCGCAGTCCGCCGCCGGCGCCTGACGGACGCGACGGCGCGGCCCGGCCGGGGCCGCGCCGCGCAGTGGTCGCGGGCTTTCGCGGCGAAGTGGGCGTGTCGCGCCGGCCCGCCGGTCCCTAGATTGGACCGCCCGTGACCGCATCCACCGGGAAGTGCACATGATCAGCATTGGCAGGCTCCAGCCGTCCGACCGGCCCGCCTGGGAGGCGCTGTTCCGCGCCTACATCGACTTCTACCAGCGGACCGAGCCCGACGAGATGTACCGGCGGGCCTGGGAGGAGTTCGAGAAGGACACCAGGGTGCACGCGCTCGGCGCCAGGCTGGACGGCGAGCTTGTCGGGATCACCCACTACCTCTACCACCCCAGCACCTCGAAACCGGACGCGGACGCCTGCTATCTGCAGGACCTGTTCACCGCGCCGGAGGCGCGCGGCAAGGGGGTGGCGCGGGCGCTGATCGCGGCGGTGACCGAGGAGGCCAGGGAGCGCGGCTGCGGGCGCGTCTACTGGCACACCCAGGAGTCGAACAGCACGGCGCGGCGCCTGTACGACAAGGTCGCCGAGAACCGCGGTTTCATCGCCTACCTGATCCCCCTGCCCTAGGCGGCCGGCCCGTCGGCGTGGGCATCATCACACCGGCCGCGGCGCTGCCGCGGCCGTCCCATGCGTTACCTTTTGTACTGACTGGTCAGTTCTAAAAGGGAGTCGTGGTGATCGTCGCGAAGGGTCTGTCGGTGCAGGGGGTGTTCGCCGACGTCTCGCTCGAGGCGGGCGCGAACTCCCTCACCGTGGTCGCGGGCCCGACGGGCAGCGGCCGGACGAGCCTGCTGCTGACGCTCGCGGGCCGGATGCGGCCGACGGGGGGCACCCTGCAGGTGGCAGGGCACACCAGGCCGCGCGCGATCCGCAGGGTCGCGGCCCTGGCGCTGGTCGACGGGGTGACCGACTTCGACAAGGCGCTGACCGTCCACGAGCACCTGCACGAGCGCCGCAGGGGGCGCAAGCACCACGCCGAGGCCCTCGAGGGGGCGGGCCTCGAGGTGGATCCGCGGACGCTCGTGCGGGAGCTCGACAGGGAGCAGCGGGTACGGCTCGGCGTCGCGCTCGCGCTGCTCGACTCGCCCGCTGTGATCGTCGCCGACAACATCGACGCGGGCCTGCCGCCCCAGCGCCAGCTCGCGCTCTGGAACCTGCTCAGGGACCTGCGCGCGACCGTGGTCGCCTCGTGCGTGACCCCGCCCGCCCGTCACGACCACCTCGTGGAGCTGTGAGATGAAGGAGTTGCGCCGGTTCTCCCGGTCCCGGCTGACCAGGGCGGCCATCGCCGGCGTGGTGATGCTCCCCCTGCTGTACGCGGGCCTGTACCTGTGGTCGTTCTGGGACCCGCAGGGCCACCTCGACCGGGTGCCGGTCGCCCTGGTGATGGAGGACCGGCCCGCCGACGCCGACGGCAAGACGCTGCACGCGGGCCGGGACCTCGCCGACGAGCTCGCCGAGCGCAAGGTCTTCGACTGGCACGCCACCACCGCCGCCCAGGCCTCCGACGGCGTGCGCGACGGCAGCTACTACCTGTCGCTGACCGTCCCCGCCGACTTCAGCGCGCGCCTGGCCTCGCCCGCGCAGGACGGCACGCCCTCCCCCGCCCAGCTCGGCGTCGAGGTGGACACCGGGCGCTCCTACATCATGGGCTCGATCTCCGACGCCGTCTTCAACGAGGTCAGGGCGGCGGCCGCGCAGACCGCCGTCCGCGACTACCTCGACCAGGTCTTCGTCTCGATCGGCGACATGCACGACAAGACCGCTGAGGCGGCCGACGGCGCCGACGAGCTGCACCAGGGCGCCAACAAGATCGACAAGGGCCTGGGCAGGACCGAGAACGCCACCCAGCAGCTGTCGGAAGGCCTCGGCAAGACCAGGGACGGCGCCCAGCAGCTCACCGTCGGCCTCGGCAGCGCGAACACCGCCACCGGCAAGCTCGCCACCGGCTCCGCCAAGGTCACCAAGGGCCTGGTCACCGCCCAGGACGGCCTGGCCAAGCTCGGCACCGGGCTGACCAAGCTGGGTGACGGCGCCGCGAAGGTCGCCGCCGGCAACAAGCAGGTCTACGACCAGGTGCACGCCAACGCGGACAAGGTCAACGGCGCCGCCGACACCTACATCCCGGTCCTGGAGGAGTGGGGGCCGCGCGTGGGCGAGGCCGCCGACCGCATCGCCGACGGGCTCGACGCGATAGCCGACGGGCTGGGCACGTCCTCGCCGCAGGGCGCCGACCGGGTGAGCGGGGCGGCCCAGACGGCGGCCGGGCGGGCGCAGGCCGTCCAGGACTATCTGGAGTCACACCCGGACGCCGACCCCGAGCTGCGGCGCCTGGCCGGCGCGGCGGTCTCCTCGGCGCAGTCGGTCGTCGACAGGGCCGCCGCGATGGGCGGGCAGGACACGGGTTCCGTCTCGCGGGACCGTGTCGCGCAGTTGCAGCGGGAGGCCAGGGAGCTGGCCGCCGGCGCGCGCAAGGTGGCCGAGGCGGCGCCCAAGGTGGGCCCGCAGGTGGCGGCGCTGCGCGAGCAGTACAACCAGCTGGACGCCGGTCTGGCCAAGCTGGCCGACGGCGCGGCGCAGGTCAACGCGGGCATCGCCAAGTCGGGCACGGCCGTCGGCAAGCTGACGACCGGCGTCGGCAAGCTGGCCGACGGATCCCAGCAGGTCACCGACGGCCTCGGCAAGCTCGGTGGCGGGCTGGTGAAGCTCACCGACGGCGCCACCCGGCTTCGGACCGGCGTCGGCCGGCTGAACGACGGCGCCGACCAGCTCCACACCGGCGTCGGCAAGCTGCACGACGGTTCCGGCAAGCTCAGCGACGGCTCGAAGGAGCTGGCCGACGGGCTGTCCGACGGCGTCGAGCAGATCCCCGACTACAGCCGGTCCGAGCGTGACGGGCGCACCGACATGATGAGCGACCCCGTACGGCTGGCGAAGTCCGTCGAGAACGAGGTGCCCAACTACGGCACCGGGTTCGCGCCGTTCTTCGTGCCGCTGGCGCTCTGGGTGGGTGCGATGATCGCCTACATGGTGCTGCGCCCGCTCAACCCCCGCCTGCTGGCCGGTTCGGCGGGCGCGCTGCGGGTGGCGCTGTCCGGCTGGGTTCCGGCCTTCGCGCTCGGCGCCGCGCAGGTCGGCGTGCTGCTGGCCGTGCTGAGGTTCGCGCTGGGTCTGGAGGCGGCGCACTGGGCGGGCGTGGCGGGCCTGCTGCTGCTGGCCACGGGCGCGTTCATGGCGCTCGTCCAGGCGGTCAACGCGCTGCTCGGCGCGCCCGGCAGGGTCGTCGCGCTGGCGCTGCTGATGCTGCAGCTCACCTCGGCGGCGGGCACCTACCCGATCGAGACCTCGCCCGGCTTCTTCCAGACGATCTCGCCCTGGCTGCCGATGAGCTGGCTGGTCTCGGCCCTGCGCCGGCTGATCAGTGGCGGCGATCTCACCGTCGTGTGGCAGGCTGGCGGCGTGCTCACCGTGTTCCTCCTCCTCGGGCTCGCGCTCACGGTCCTCGCCGTGAACAGGGGCCGCACCTGGTCGGTCCAGCGCCTGCACCCGGAGCTGTCGCTGTGACCAGGCCGGAGACCCGCCTCAAGGTGTTCGCCGCGGCGATCGAGCTGATCGCCGAGCAGGGCTACTCGGCCACCACCGTCGACGCGATCGCCGAGCGCGCGGGGGTGGCCAAGGGCACCGTCTTCTACAACTTCGGCACCAAGGAGGCGCTGTTCGCCGCCCTGCTCGAGCACAGCATCGAGCGCCTGGCCGCCGCGCTGGGCGAGGCGGCGGTGGGCGACACCGCGCTGGCCGCGCTCGACGCGGCGGTGCGCGGCCAGCTGGAGTTCTTCGAGCAGTACGGCGCCTTCGCCAGGGTGCTGCTGGCCGAGATGTGGCGCACCGCCTGGCAGCAGGCGATCGTCACGTTCCGCTCCGAGGTGCTCGGCGTCTACGCGGACGTGCTGCGCAGGGCCGTCGACGAGGGCGCGGTCCGCAAGGACCTCGACGTCGACACGGCCGCCACCGCCATCTTCGGCATGGTGCTGACCGTCACGATCGAACGGCGGGCGCTGCACCCCGACCGCCCGCTCGACGAGACCCACCGGACCCTGGTCGAGCTCCTCCACGGACGCGTCAGGTAGGCCTGCCGGCCCTTCCCGCAGCCGCGCGGAGACCCGCGCCGCCTGCCGATCACCGGCACGAGAACCGCTCGGCGGAGACCGGCCGCCGGCTGAAGCGGGACCTGATCGCGGAACTTGTTCGCGGTGCTGAGCTGGGCCGGCAAGGCCAAGCGGGCGACCGCCCGCGGCTTCCTCGACTACGTGCGCGCGCCCGAGCAGCAGGCGCGGTTCGCCGCGTACGCCTTCCGCGGCCACGATGGCACGGCGGGCGAGCTCATCACCGAGGACAACGGCCTGCTGCCGCACCAGCCCGCCGCCGTGCTGCGGCCTCCGGCGCCCAAGGTGCTGGACACGCTGCTACGCAGCTGGGGCGAGCTGCGCAAGCCCGCGAACGTGCTGATGGTGCTCGACACCTCGGGCTCCATGGGCGCCGACGTGCCCGGCACCGGCAGGACCAAGCTGGATCTGGCCAGGCGGGCCGCCGTCAACGCGCTCCCCCAGTTCGGCGGCCAGGATCGGGTCGGCCTGTGGCGGTTCTCCAGCACGCACGCCGAGCTGTCGCCGATGACGGCCATGACCGGCGCCCACCGGGCCGAACTCGCCCGCGCCATCCGGAGCCTGTCTCCGAGGGGCGGCACCGCGCTCTACGACACGACGCTGGCCGCCTACCGGCACGTGTCCGCCGTGCGGGAGGGCGAGGCGATCGACGCGGTGGTGTTCCTGACCGACGGCAAGAACGAGGACGCCCACAGCATCGCGCTGGAGGACCTGCTGCGGGAGCTGCGGGAGCGGTCGATCAGGGTGTTCACCATCGCGTACGGCGAGGACGCCGACCTCGACGTGCTCCGCGAGATCTCGGAGACGACCAGCGCGGCCGCCTACGACTCCCGCGAACCGGGCAGCATCGACCAGATCTTCACCGCGGTGACCAGCAACTTCTGACCCGGTCGGCGGCTAGTGGATCAGGCGGGGCCCGAGGCGGCCAGTGACCGGACCGGCAGGTCGTAGACGCGGCGGACGCTCGTGCCCGACAGGCTCAGATCGGCGCCGTAGACGTGCAGCGAGACGCCGATCTCGGCGCTGGTGTTGACCACCTTGTGGATGTCCCCCGGCGGCGCGAACCCCGAGACGTCTCCCGGCGGGTTGTCCGTACGGCCGATCTCGACCAGGTGGTCGCCCATGTCGCGGTAGAGGGTCTCGTGCTCGTTCCCGCTGAGCACGCCGAACGCGCACCACGCCACGTGGTCGTGGATCACCGTCTCCTGGCCGGGCCGCCAGACCACGGTCACGATCGAGAAGTCCTTCTCGGCGTGGCGGACGGTGGAGACGTAGCCGCCGGGATCGCCGCGCCGTTCCTCGGGCGTGAGCAGGTCGGCGGGGTCGGGCAGGTTCGCCCGCAGGAAGTCGGCGACGGCGAACGCGGTGTGGCGCGGGTCGAGCCGTTGGCCGGTGATGTCCCTGATGGAGCGCAGCAGCTTGTCCATGCCTTCCACGCTCCTCTCTCTAGACCGATAGGTCCAACAGAAGTTTTTTGGCATATTCATAGACATGCTTGATGTTGTACGGCTTCGCGTGCTGGTGGCTGTTTCGCGTACCGGCTCGCTCACCGCCGCGGCGAAGGCGCTGCACTACTCGCAACCCTCCGTCAGCCACCACCTGTCCAGGCTGGAAGCCGAGACGGGGGCCAAGCTCGTCGAACGGGTCGGCCGCGGCATCCGCCTCACCGAGGCGGGCAAGCTGCTGGCCGACCGCGCCACGGAGATCATCGGCCGCCTCGACGCCACGGCCGAGGAACTGGCCGCCCATGTCGGCCTGCGCTCGGGCCGCGTCCGGCTGGCCGCCTTCCCCTCGGCGCTCGGCACGTTCGTGCCCACCGCGGCCGCGCAACTGGCCGCCGCCCATCCCGGGCTCCAGCTCACGCTCACCGAGACCGAACCACCCGAGGCGCTGCGGCTGCTGCGCGCCGGACGCGTGGACGTCGCGGTGATCTTCCGGTACGACGACACGGCACCGGAGGACAGCGGGATCGGCATGACGCACCTGCTGGACGACCCCAGCTTCCTCGTGACGCACGACGGCCACGGCACGCTCGCCTCGCACGCCACGTCGCGGTGGATCGGCGGCTGCGACCGGTGCCGGAGCCACCTGCTGGAGCTGTGCGCGCAGGCCGGGTTCGAGCCGACGATCTCGTTCACGAGCGACGACATCGTGGCGGTGCAGGCGCTGGTGGCGGCGGGGATGGGCGTGACCGTGCTGCCGGGGCTCGCCCTGCGCGCCCACCGCCACCCGGCGGTGTCGGCGCAGGAGATCCCCGGGTCGACGCGGCACGTGTACGCGGCCACCTACGGCGCCCTTCCCCTGCCGCCCGCCACCGCCGCCCTCCTCCACGCCCTCCGCGCCGCCTGCTGACCCCGATCACCGTCCCGCCGTCACGGCGCCCCTCGGCCGGGCCCCGGGCGGACCCCGCCCGTCGAGCCGGGTCTCGCCTGGCGAAATGCCGTTGTCCTCGGGGAACGGCGGTTCTTACCATGGCGGCATGCCGGATTTCGCGACACTCGCCCTCTTCTGCCTGGCCACGATGGCCCTCCTGCTCGTGCCGGGACCCGCCGTGGTCTTCATCGTGACCAGGAGCGTCGCGCAAGGGCGGGTGACGGGGCTGATCTCGGTGCTCGGCATCCACACCGGCTCGATCGTGCACGTGGCGGCCGCCGCGTTCGGCATCAGCGCGGTGCTGGCGGCCAGCGCGACGGCGTTCACCGCGGTCAAGTGGCTGGGTGTCGCCTACCTGGTGTGGCTGGGCGTGCGCAAGCTCATGACCAGGTCCGACAACGGCGAGACGGCGACGTTGAGCAGCCACTCGAGGTCGAGGGTGTTCTGGGAGGGGTTCGTGGTGAACGTCCTCAACCCGAAGACCGCGATCTTCTTCCTGGCGTTCCTGCCGCAGTTCGTGAAGCCGGAGGCGGGCCCCGTGGCGACGCAGATCGTGCTGCTCGGCGTGGTGTGGATGGCGCTCGGCATGCTCAGCGACGGCGCCTACGCCCTGCTCGCCTCGGCCCTGTCGGGACGCCTGCGCCACTCGGCCCGCGCCCGGCGCCGCCTCGACGTGAGCAGCGGTGTCGTCTACCTGGGCCTCGGCGCGGCGGCCGCGTTCACGGGAGAGCCCGCCAGGGCCTGACCCGGCGCGCGACGCGGGTCACCGTTCCCGGAGGCCCGCGTCATCGACGGCCGAGGACCTGCTCCCTGGCCCAGCGGTAGTCCGCCTTGCCCGCCGGCGAGCGCATCATCTCGTCCACGAACGCGTACGTGCGCGGCACCTTGTACCCCGACAGGCTGCTCCTGCAGTGCGCGTCCAGCTCCTCCTCGGTGACCCGCATCCCCTTGCGCGCCTCGACGACCGCCGCGACCCGGTTGCCCCACCGCTGGTCGGGCACCCCCGTCACCACCGCGTCGAACACCGCCGGATGCCCCTTGAGCACCGCTTCGACCTCTTCGGGGAAGACCTTCTCGCCGCCGGTGTTGATGCACTGCGACCCGCGCCCGAACACGCTGATCGTGCCGTCGGGCTCGACCGTCGCCAGGTCGCCCGTGAGCAGCCAGCGGGTCCCGTCCGCGTCGGTCACGAACGTCCGCGCCGTCTTGTCCGGATCGTTGTAGTACCCGAACGCGATCCGGCCCGCCTTGGCCAGCGTGCCGAGCGCGCCGGGCTCGACCGGCCGTAAGCGCTCGTCGAGCACCGCCAGCCGGGTCGCGCCGGCCGTGTTCGGCTGGTAGCGCAGCCCCTTCTCCGGGGTGGAGCCCGCCACGCCGGAGGCGGTGAACCCCGACTCGGTGGAGCCGAAGTTGTCCAGGATCATGGTGTTCGGCAGCAGCTCCTGGAGCCGGTCGCGCACCGCGCCGCTGAGGATGGCACTGGTCGAGCTGATGACGAACAGCGACGAGAGGTCGTGGTCGCCCGCCGCGATCTCGTCGGCCAGCGGGCGGGCCATGGCGTCGCCGGTGATGTTCATCGACAGCACCTTCTCCCGCTCGACCGCGCGCAGCACGTCGGCGGGGTCGAACCTGCGGACGTACACCATGGTCGCGCCCATCCACCAGGCGATGAACGTGGCCATCTGCGTGGCTCCGTGCATCAGCGGCGCCACGGCCATCATGACGATCGGGTCGGCCTTGACCGCCTCCTCGATGACCTGCTCGGGGGTCTCGCGCGGCTCGCCGTACGGGTTGCCGCCGCCGAAGCCCATGAACAGGTCCTCGACGTGCCACATCACACCCTTCGGCATGCCGGTGGTGCCGCCGGTGTAGATGATGTAGAGATCCTGGCCGGACCGGGGCTCGAACCCGCGGGTGTCCGGCTGGTTCTCCAGCGCCTCCTCGTACGGCACGGCCGTCGCGACGGCCGGCCGGCCGCCCACGGCGATGAGGTGGCGCAGCTCCGGCGCCTGGGGCGCGACGGCGGCGACGCGCGCGTCGAACTCCACGTCGTAGACGAGGGCGGCGATGCGGGAGTCGGTGTAGAGGTAGAGAAGTTCGGCCTCGACGTAGCGGTAGTTCACGTTCACGGGCACGGCCCGCAGCTTGAGGGCGGCCAGGAGCGTGGCGATGTGCTCGATGCCGTTGTAGAGCTGCATGCCCACGTGGTCGCCCTGGCCGATCCCCTGCTCGCGCAGGTGGTGGGCGAGGCGGTTGGCGTGCGCGTCGAGCTCGGCGTAGGTGAGCCTGCGCTCGCCGCAGACCACGGCGACGCGGTCCCCGATGGCGTCGGCGAGACCTTCGAACAGGTCGGCGTGGTTGAACTCCATCGGGCCTCCTGGCATGCCTCTCAGCGAACGGGTGTCAGGGTTTGTCGGAGCCGACGATCCACATGGCGAAGAACTGGGCGCCGCCGCCGTAGGCGTGCCCGAGGGCCCGGCGGGCCCCGTCGACCTGGTGTTCGCCGGCCGTCCCTCGCACCTGCAGCGCCGCCTCGGCGAAGCGGATCAGCCCCGAGGCGCCGATCGGGTTGGAGGACAGCACGCCGCCGGAGGCGTTCCACGGGATGTCGCCGTCCAGGGCGGTGGCGCCCGACTCGGTGAGCTTCCAGCCCTCGCCCTCGGCCGCGAATCCGAGGTTCTCCAGCCACATCGGCTCGTACCAGGAGAACGGCACGTACACCTCGGCGACGTCGATGTCGCGTCGCGGGTCGGCGATGCCGGCCTGGCGGTAGACGTCGGCCGCGCAGTCCTTGCCGCCCTGCGGGTTCACGGTGTCGCGGCCGGCGCGGAAGATCGGCTCGGACCGCATCGCCGTACCGTGGACCCAGGCGGGGCGGCCGGTGACCGCGGACTCCGACGCCAGGACGACGGCGCACGCGCCGTCGGAGGAGGGGCAGGTCTCCAGGTAGCGGATGGGCTCCCACAGCATGGGCGTGGACTCGACCATCTCGCGGCTGATGCCGGGGATCTTCAGGTGGGCATAGGGGTTCTTGAGCGCGTTCTGGCGGTCCTTGACGGCGACGAGCGTGCCGACGTGGCCGGGCGCACCGGTCCTGCGGATGTACTCGCGGATGTGCGGGGCGAAGTACCCGCCCGCCCCGACGACCAGGGAGGAGTTGAACGGCAGGTGGGTCGACAGCGCCCAGGTGGCGTTCGACTCCGACTGCTTCTCGAAGGCCACGACGAGCACGCGCTCGTGCACCCCGCCCTGGATGAGGCTCGCCCCGACCAGCGCGGTCGAGCCGCCGACGCTGCCGGCGGTGTGGACGCGCATCATCGGCTTGCCCGCCGCGCCGAGGGCGTCGGCGAGGTAGGACTCGGGCATCATGACGCCCTCGAACAGGTCCGGCGCCTTGCCGATGACGACCGCGTCGATGTCCTTGAACGTCAGGCCCGCGTCCTCCAGCGCGCGGAGCGCGGCCTCGCGGACCAGGCCGGCGATGGAGACGTCCCTGCGCTTGGTGGTGTAGTGCGTCTGCCCGACGCCGATCACCGCACAACGGTTACCCATGCCGCTCACCGCTCCTCGTCCGACTGGTCATCCCGCCTCCATCACGGTCACGAGGTTGTGCTGCAGGCAGGGGCCGCCGGCGGCGTGCCCGACGGCACGGCCCGCGGCGCCGTCCATGATCCGCTGGGCCGCCTCGCCGATCCTGATGAGCCCGGTCGCCATGACGGGGTTTGCCGACAGCGCCCCGCCCGACGGGTTGATCACCGTCGAGGACGGCAGCTCCAGCGCCTGCCGCAGGATGATCTCCTCATGGCTGAAGGAGGCGTGCAGTTCGGCCACGTCGACGGGTCCCTTGCCGACCCCCGCCGCGCGGGCGGCGTCGGCGGCGGAGGCGGACCTGGCCAGGTCGCGCACGCCCAGGTAGTGGGGTTCGATGCGGTGCGCGATGCCCCTGATGTAGGCGGGGCGGGAGCGGATGCGCCCGGCCAGGTCGCCGGCCGCCAGCACCACCGCGGCCGCGCCGTCGGTGATCGGCGCGATGTCCCACTCCTTCAGTGGCTCCACCACGAACTCGCCCTCCTCCAGCGGCAGGTGGAGGGCGTTCGGGTTGTTCAGGCCGTCCGTACGGCTGCGCCTGGCGATCGCGTCGAGCTCGGCTCGGTCGGCGCCGAGCGCGCCGGCCTGCAACGCGGCGAAGGACAGCTGGTCGAGCCCGAGTGGCTCCAGGTAGTAGGGGTCGAGCTGGAGCGTCATGATGGTGCGCAGGTCGCCGAGCGACGACTTGCCGAAGCCGTAGACGAGCGCGCTGTCGACGTCGCCGTGCTGGAGCCGTACCCACGCCTCGTAGAGCGCCCACGCCCCGTCCATCTCGACGTGCGACTCGGAGATCGGCGGCCACGCGCCGAGCGCGTCGAGCGCGGACACGAACGAGAACGGCGCGCCGGCGAGGTAGTCGCACGAGCCCGAGCAGGTGAACCCGAACGTCGACAGGCCCGACTGCTCCCGCACCGCCCTGATGACGGGCAGGATCAGCTCGGGCTCGGACAGTCCCGTGTCGTGGGCGGTGTGCCTGGTCTGGGCGAAGGCCACGACGGCCACGTCACGCATCACAACTCCACGTCCGGCTCGCCGGTGGGGGCGAACCACTTGATGTTCGACATCGAGAGCGTGCGCTCGTCCTCGGGCACCCAGACGGCCCGCACCCGCATGCCCTGCCGTACCTCGTGCGCGGGGATCCCGCCGACCAGGGCGATCATCGGGATGTCGGCGCCGTCGAGCAGGATGTAGGCCGAGACGAACGGGACCTCGGGGGCGCGTGGGTCGGGCAGGTTGTTGATCGCGAAGGTGGTGATGGTGCCGGTGTCGGGCAGCGTCACCTCCTCGCTGATCGGGTTGCCGCACCCGGGGCACGTCAGGCGGTACGGCACGTAGACCTTGTCGCAGACGGCGCACCTGCCGCCGATGAAGATCCCGTCCCTGACGCCGTGGAGGAACCTGGTGAGGGCCGGGCTCGCGGTCAGCTTGTAGGCCGCCCTGATCGGCGAGACGATCTTCGTGACTTCGGGGGCGAAGTGGGAGATGTCGGTGATGTGGCCGGTGCGGGTGGCGCGCCAGACCGGGCGGACCCTGGTGCCGGGCGGCAGCGCCTTGGGGTTGCCCGCGTCGACGGCGTGGACCAGTGCGGTGTCGGCGCCGTCGAGCCTGATCAGGGCCCAGGCGAAGGGGCGGTCGAGCGGGTGCCCGTCCAGCGGCCGCCGTACCCATGCCGAGGCGGTGACCGTACCGGCGGGCCCGACCTCGACCCACTCGCCGGTGACGGGATCGCCGGTGGCGGGGTCGTACTCCAGCGGCGGCACCAGCGTCCTGCCCTCGCCGGTGCGCACCCCCACGAGCCTGCCGTCCCTCAGCTCGGTGAGGAAGCGGCCGATGACCGGTCCCGTCGTCCTGGTGTAGCCGCCGGGAAACTCCAGCACATGGTCGGCGGTCAGCGCGCCGACCGCCTCTCCTTCGGCGGTCAGCGCGCCGGTCGGCCCGTCTGCGGTCAGCCCGTCTGCGGTCGGCGCGCCGGTCGTCGGCACGCCGGCGTCCGGCTCAGATGGCACGGTCACGGCCCTCCCAGTACGGCGCGCGGAGCTTGCGTTTGTGCAGCTTGCCGTTCGGCTCGCGCGGCATCTCCTCGATGAAGTCGATCGACTTGGGCCACTTCATCCTGGCCAGGCGGCCCTCCAGCGACCTGAGGATGTCGGCGGCCAGTTCGGGGCCGGGGGCGACTCCGGGGGCGGGCTCGACGACGGCCTTGATCTGCTCGCCCCACTCCTCGTCCGGGATCCCGAACACGGCCACGTCGGCGACCGAGGGATGGATCATGATCTCGTTCTCGATCTCGGCGGGGTAGATGTTCGCCCCGCCCGAGATGATCAGATCGGCCTTGCGGTCGCACAGGTAGAGGAACCCGTCCTCGTCGAGGTAGCCGATGTCGCCGACGGTGAAGTGGTCCTGGAGCCTGCCGGCGGCGGTCTTGGCCGGGTCGCCCTTGTACTCGAAGGCGACGCCCATCATCTTCATGTAGATCGTGCCGGGCGTTCCGGTCGGGACGGGTTCCCCCGCGTCGTCCACGATGAGCAGCTCGCTGATCGGCCACGCGGTGCCCACGGTGCCCGGGTGCTTCTTCCAGCCGTCGGGCGTGGCGATCGTGCCGCCGCCCTCGGTGGCGGCGTAGTACTCGTAGATGCAGTCGCCCCACCACTCGAGCATCGCCCACTTGACCGGGACGGGGCAGGGGGCGGCGGCGTGGATCATCCACCGGAGCGACGACAGGTCGTACTTCGCGCGGGTCTCCTCCGGCAGTGACAGCAGGCGCTTGAAGTGCGTCGGCACCAGGTGGGAGTTGGTGACCCGGTAGCGCTCGCACAGGCGGAGCGTCTCCTCGGCCTCCCACTTGTCCATGTAGACGAGCGTGTGGCCCATGTGCAGGGCCGTCCCGCCGAACTGGGTGACGGCGGTGTGGTAGTTGGGCGAGGTGACCAGGTGGGCGTTGGGCCTGCCGGGCGTGATGCCGAACAGCGTGAGCAGGAACGTCATCAGCTCGGCGCCGTCGTCGGGGTCGAGGCCCGACAGCTTGCGCCTGACGCCTTTGGGCTGGCCGGTGGTGCCCGAGGTGTAGTGCATGGTGGCGCCGGCCGTACGGTCGGGGGGCGCCGTGGTGGGACGGCCCTCCGTCAGCTCCTCGACCCGCCGGAAGCCGGGGATGTCGCCGAAGGCGAACGAGGCGCCCTCGACGAGGGGTTCGGCCTGGTGGAAGCGGGGGTGCACGAAGTAGGCCCTGGCCTCGCTGTCGGCCACGATGTAGGCGATCTCGGGGGCGGCCAGGTGCCAGTTGATCGGCGTGTAGTACCAGCCCGCCTGCAGCGCCGCCAGGTAGAGGACGAGGCCGTCGACACCGTTCGGGACCAGACCGCAGATGCCGTCACCTGGCTGGAGGCCGAGCTCGCGCAGGCCGTGGACGAGCTGGTTGGCCCGGGCGAGCAGATCTCCGGCGCGGTGTTCGGTGCCGTCGGGATCGACCGCGGCGATCCACTCGGGATCAGCCTGTGCCAGCCTCCAGAAACCGAGCGTGCCCATAGGGATCTCCCTCAACACGGCAAACGAGAACCTGTTCTCGTTTGTGACGGCAGACTAACGCGGGCCCGGCAGCCTAGCAAGCGCTTGATTACCGCCGAGCACCGGCGAGGACGCCACGCCCCCACGATCGGCAACCTCCCGGCGCGACGCAAGACCCACCCTTCCGCCGGACCGGCATCCCTGAGAGGATCAGCTCTACCAAGCGCTTGGTTTATGACGTGGAGGTCAGCCATGGACGTCCTGCCGATCAGCACCCCCCACTGCCGCGTCGAACGCGACGGCCACGTGGTGATCGTCACCATGAACCGCCCCGAGGCCAAGAACGCCCTGTCCTCCGACATGCTCATCGGCCTGGCCTCCGCCTGGGCCTACGTCTCGGCCGAGCCAGGGGTCCGCGTGGCCGTCCTGACCGGGGCGGACGGCACCTTCTGCGCCGGCGCCGACCTCAAGGCCATGGGCCGGCCGTCCGCCGACCCCGAGGTCCAGGCCAGGGCCGCGGCCATCCCGAACTTCCACTGGAAGGGGCTGCTGCGCGAGGACCTGCCGACCAAGCCGATCGTGTGCGCGGTGGAGGGCTACGCGGTCGCGGGAGGCACCGAACTGCTCGTCGGCACGGACCTGCGGGTGGTCGCCGAGTCGGCGACGCTCGGGCTGTTCGAGGCCAAGCGGGCGTTGTTCCCCATGGGCGGCAGCGCGATCAGGCTGCCCCGCCAGATCCCCTACTGCCACGCGATGGACCTGCTGCTCACCGGGCGCTCCGTCACCGCCGCCGAGGCCCTGTCCATGGGGCTGGTCAACAGGGTCGTCCCGGACGGCCGGGCGCTGGCGGTGGCGCGTGAGATCGCCGACGACATCGCGGCGTCCGGGCCGCTGGCCGTCCAGGCGATCCTGCGCACCTACCGGGACACCCTCGGGCTGCCGGAGCCGGAGGCGCTCAAGGTCTCCGACGAGTACGGCTGGCCGGTGATCGGCTCGGCGGACGCGAAGGAGGGCGCGCGTGCCTTCAAGGAGAAGCGCCCCGCCGCCTTCGAGGGCCGCTGAGCCACCTTCGCGAGCCGCTGCGCCACCGTCGAGCGCCGGCCCCGGGCACTGAGCCACGCCGTCCCGCGCGCTGAGCGCCGCCGCCCCGGGCGCTGAGCGCTGCCGTCCCGGGCTCGCCCGCCCTCCGCCGCGGAACGTCGGCGGAGGACCGGGGCCCGGGGGGCGGAGAGCGGGGGCCGGGGCTGGGGAACGGGGACCGGGGGCCGGGGGCAGGGGGGCCGCCGGTCAGGACTCGGTGATGCGGCCGAGGCGCTCCATGGCCTCGATGTACTCCTCGACCATCTCGAACACCACGTCGCGCGCGCTCTTGACCTGGTTCATCGCCCCGATGATCTGCCCGGCGGGGAAGGTCGCCAGCTCGGCCGCGTCGGACCTGCCGATGCGTCGCAGGGCGTCCGACACCAGCATGAACTGCAGCGGCATCGGCAGCGTGCCGGGCGAGTCCGCCGCCTCCCAGGCGTCGGTCCACTCGTTCCTGAGCAGCCTGGCGGGCTTGCCGGTCCAGCTGCGCGAGCGAACGGTGTCCCTGGAGGTGGCCGACAGGATGCGCCGCCTGGCCAGCTCGGGCGTGTCCGCCTCCTCGACGGTCAGCCAGATCGACCCCGTCCACACGCCTTCCGCGCCGAGGGCCATGCCGGCCGCCATCTGCCTGCCGCCGCCGATGCCGCCCGCCGCCAGGACCGGCACGTCGGAGCCGTCCGGCCCGGCGCCCCGCAGCGCGTCCACGGCCTGGGGGATCAGTACCATCGTGGAGATCTCGCCGGTGTGCCCGCCGGCCTCCGTGCCCTGCGCGACGACCACGTCCACGCCGACCTCGGCCTGCTTGACGGCGTGGCGGGGGGTGGAGGCGAGCGCGGCCACCTTCACCCCGTGCGCGTGGGCCAGCTCGACGACGTCGGCGGGGGGCGGGCCGAGCGCGTTGGCCAGCAGCGCGATCGGGTGCCGCAAGGCCACCTCGACCTGGGGCCTGGCGGTGGCGTCCGTCCAGCCGAGCAGCACCTTGCCGGGGTCGGCGTCGTCCGACAGCGGGGGTACGCCGTGCTCGGCGAGCAGGTTCTCGACGAACCGCCGGTGGCCCTCGGGGATCATGCCCTGCAGGCGGGAGACCAGCTCCTCGGCCGGGAAGTCGGCGCCCTCGTAGGAGGCCGGCATGACCACGTCGACGCCGTACGGCTTGCCGTCCACGTGGTCGTCGATCCACTTGAGCTCCATCTCGAGCTCTTCCGGGGTGAAGTAGAGGGCGCCCAGGACGCCCATCCCGCCCGCGCGGCTGACCGCGGCGACGACGTCCCGGCAGTGGCTGAAGGCGAAAATCGGTAACTCGATCCCGAACAGGTCGGTGACTCGTGTCCGCATGGCCTGACCATACGATCGGGGCCAGGAAAACTGCAACGCGTTCTACTCTAGAACCTTCGGTCGGTCCCCCGCACCGAGTGGTCTCCGGCACGCGACGGACCGGCTCCCGCCCGCTGGCGGGAGCCGGTCGCGCGAACCGTCTACTTGCCGGGCTCCGGGTCGCGGGGCAGGCCGAGCATGCGCTCGCCGATGATGTTGAGCTGCACCTCCGTGGTGCCGCCGTAGATGGTCATCGCCCTGGTCGCCAGCACCGCCCTGTTCCAGTAGCCGGCGTCGCCCAGCTTCATGTCCGCCGCCACGGTGGCCGCCTCGCCCAGCAGGTCCACCGCCGTCTCCGACACGTGCTGCGCGTGCGAGGTCGACAGCAGCTTCCGCACCGAGGCGTCGGCGCCGGGCTCGGCGCCCGCCAGCTGCTTGAGCGTCACCCTGAGCGACAGGGCGTCGATCGAGTGCCCCTCGCACACGACGGCGGCCACGGCCTGCTCCTCGACCGCCGTCAGCGGCCTGCCCAGCCTGGAGACCAGCCCCAGCAGGTCGGGCACCGAGGCGCCGGTCCCGCCGGAGCCCGACGACAGCGACACCCGCTCGTTGGACAGCGTGTTCCTGGCGACCTTCCAGCCCTCGCCGACCTGCCCGACCACCAGCTCGTCCGGCACGAAGACGTCGTCGAGGAACACCTCGTTGAACAGGTTCTCGCCGGTCATCTCGGTCAGCGGCCTGACCGTGACCCCCGGCGACTTCATGTCGACCAGGAAGTAGGTGATGCCCTCGTGCTTGGACCCGGCCGAGGAGGTGCGGGCGATGCAGATGCCCCATTCGGCGACGTGGGCGACGGAGGTCCAGATCTTCTGCCCGGACAGGGCCCAGCCGCCCTCCACCCGCGTGGCCTTCATCTGCAGGGAGGCGAGGTCCGAGCCCGCGCCGGGCTCGGAGAAGAGCTGGCACCAGATCATCTCGCCGCTGAGCGTCGCGGGCAGGAAGCGCTCCTGCTGCTCGCGCGTGCCGTACGCGACGACGGAGGGCACCACCCACGCGCCGATGATCATGTTGGGTGTCCTGACCTTGGCCGCCTTGAGCTCCTGCTGGACGAGGATCTGCTCCAGCGGGGCCGCGTCACGGCCCCACGGCCTGGGCAGGTGCGGCATCACGAAGCCGGCCGCGGCCAGCGCCCGCCGCTGTTCGACGCCGTCGAGGGCGGCGATCTCGGCGATCTCCGCGGCGATCGAGGAACGCAGGGCCGCCGCCGAGTCCGGCAGCGCGACCTCCATGGGCCGCCGCACGCCGGACAGGGCCAGCGAGGCGACGGTGGCCGCCCACGACGACGAGGAGCCGAGCAGCGCCCTGAGGGTGAGCGCGCGCCGGTAGTAGAGGTGGGCGTCGTGCTCGAAGGTGTAGCCGATGCCGCCGAAGGTCTGGATCGCGTCCTTGGCGCACTGGACGGCCGCGTCGGGCGCCATGACGCCCGCGATGGCCGCCGCGTAGTCGAGCTCCTCGCCGCCGGCCCTCGTCGCGTCCCACACCGTGGCGCGCGCCTGCTCCAGCGCCACGAGCATGCGCGACAGCTTGTGCTTGATGCCCTGGAACTGCCCGATCGGCCGGCCGAACTGCACGCGCACCTTGGCGTAGTCGGCCGCCGCGCGCACGCACCAGGCCGCCAGCCCGGTCGCCTCGGCGCCCAGGATGATCGCCGCCAGGTTCGGCACGCCGACCCGGCCCAGCACCCTGTGGGCCGGTACGGTCACCCCGTCCAGCGTCACGGTGGCCACGGCCCTGGTGATGTCGAGCGACCTGACCCGCTCGACCTCGGCCTGCGCGGCGTCCACGGCGATCCACACGTCGCCGACGGGGAGCACGAGCACGTCGGCCATCGCGCCGCCGAGCACGTGCGTCGCCGTACCCGAGACGACCACGGAGTCGCCGCCCTCCGTGGGAGTGGCCGACAGCAGGCCGTCGCCGGCGAGAGCGGCCGACAGGGCCACGGCGCCGGTCAGCGAGCCGTCGGCGAGCCCCGGCAGCAGTTCGGCGCGCGCCTTCTCGGACGTGGAGGCGGCGATGGCGGCACTGGCCAGCACGGTCGGCACGAACGGGCCCGGCGCCATCCGCTCGGCCAGCGCCTCGACGGCGACGGCCGTCTCCAGCAGGCCGTAGCCGGAGCCCCCGAACTCCTCGGGCAGGTGCAGGCCGAGCAGCCCCTGCTCGGCCAGGCCCGCCCAGAACGGCGGACGCCCGTCTTCGTGGGACCGCACGACCTCGGCGGCCACGTTGCGCTCCGCCCAGCCTGCCACCGACTCGCGGAGCGCCTCGTGCTCCTCGCTCAACCCGATCGCCATGTCAGCCTCCTATGGTTCCCAGAACCATATTCTAGAGGATGCTTCTATGCCGAACGTAGGCCCTTCACCAGAGTGTTGAGATCGCGCCAGTGGCTCTTGCCGCTCTCCGGAATCGTCGCCAGCAGCATCGCGGGCTTCTTCTTGCCCGCCTCGACCACCGCGGCCAGCGCCTGCGACGACCGCCGCTCGCCGTCGAGGGTGTAGTCGACCCTGAACCCGACGATCCAGCCCTTGCCCTTGGCCAGCTTCTGCGAGCCCGTCCAGGTGACCGTGCCGCCCTCGGGATGCTGGGTGCGCAGCGACCAGCGGGCCGCCCTGACCGCGAGATCCCGGTAGTCGGCGCTGGTCCTCGGCTTGTCGGCGGTCACGGGCAGCGGCGCCGAAGCCACCATGGTGTGCGGGACCTCCGCCTCACCCACCCGCTGGGCGATCACGAAGGGCGCGAACGACCTGGCCGCCCACGGCTTGCCGAGCTTGGGGTAGCTGATACCGGTCCGCTCGTCGACGACCGTGCCGATCACCTTGCTCGCCTTGCCCGGCAGCGCGGGGAAGGCGAGGCTGTCCGGCGCCGGCGCCGTGACCGCGTCCTGCACCCCCGGCGCCGCGGCGGGCCCGGCGTCCTGCGCCCGCTGCTGTTCGGCGCCGTTCGGCTCGTCGCCGGAGAACAGCGCGAAGATCGCGACCACCGCGAGCACGGTGGCGACCACCGCGGCCAGCAGGTAGACCACCTTGATCGGGATGTCGCCGACGCTGGTCATGAGCCGTCCGACGAACCCCCTGCGCGGCGGTGCAGGCGGCGGCCTGAACGGTCCGGCCGTCGGCGGCATGGGCACGCTGACGGTCTGGTCGGCCGGCGGAAGCTCCACTCGCTGGAAAGGAGTGGTGGGGGCGTCATAGGAGGGCTGATACGGCTCCTGTCCCGGATTGTGAGCCATGTTCCGAGGCTACGTGATCGACACTCTTCCTTGGACAGAATGTCATTCTGTATGGTCGCCCGCATGAGGGGCTTCTACGAGATCGCCGCCGCCGAGCCCGACCGCCCCGCCGTCCTGCTCGAACATCCGGCGGTCGCCGACGTGGCCGTGATCGGCGTGCCCGACGAGGAGTGGGGTCAGCGGATCGTGGCGCTGGTGCAGCCCGCCGCCGGCGCGCGGCCGGGCGACGAGCTCACCGCGCGGCTGCTGCGCCACTGCGAGCCGCGCCTGGCGCGGCTCAAGCACCCCCGCGTGATCGAGTATCGCGCAAGCCTGCCGCGCACTCCCACAGGCAAGCTGAGCAGGCGCGGCGTCAGGGAGACGTATCTTTCCCGGTGATTCGGGGAAGGTAACCGCGCATGAGGATGATCGTCGTGGGCACCGCAGCGACAGCTGTGCTCATCTCCGGCTGCACGGGCTCCATCTCGCGCTCGACGCCTGCGCAACCGACGTCGCCGCGGCCCAGCGCCGCCCCCACGACGGCGTCCGCCCTGGAGCTGGAGCATGCCTACGAGAAGGTCATCCAGGACGTGCTGCCGTCCATCGTGCAGATCAACACGCGCGCCGGCCTCGGCTCGGGCATCGTCTACGACACCGCGGGGCACATCGTGACCAACGCCCACGTCGTGGGCGAGGCGACCCAGATGGAGGTCACCCCGGCGACCGGCGGGGCCGCGCGCAAGGCCAGACTGGTCTCCTCCTTCCAGGCGGGCGACCTGGCGGTGATCAAAGTGGCCAATCCCCGGGGGCTGACCCCCGCCACGTTCGGCGACTCCGCCAAGGCGCGCGTCGGCCAGATCGTGCTGGCCATGGGCAATCCGCTGGGCTTCTCCGGCAGCGTCACCAACGGCATCGTCTCGGCGGTCGGCCGGACGATCAGCGAGCCGCAGAGCGACTCCGGCGGCACGGTCGCGACGATCGCCAACGCCATCCAGACTTCGGCCGCGATCAACCCCGGCAACAGCGGGGGCGCGCTGGTCGACATGTCCGGGCGGGTGATCGGCATCCCGACGCTGACCGCGACCGACCCCGAGCTGGGCAGCGGCACCGCGCCGGGCATCGGGTTCGCCATCCCCAGCAACACCGCCACCGACATCGCGGCGCAGATCGTGAAGGACGGCAAGGTCAGCAACTCGCGCAAGGCCGCGCTGGGCATCCTCGGCCGGACGGTGATCGGCCGCGGCGGCGACGAAGCGGGCGTCGGCGTGGTCCGCGTCACCAGGGGCAAGAGCGCGGCCAACGCCGGGATCGAGGAGGGCGACGTGATCCTCTCGATCAACGGGACCGACACCCCGTCGATGGCCGCCCTCTCGGAGGTGCTGGCGACGCTGAAGCCGGGAGATCGGACCAAGGTCGAGGTGCTCAAGCAGGACGGCTCCACCGTCACAGTGAACGTGACGCTGACCGAGCTCACCGCCTGACCGAGCTCACCGCCTGACCGGCGAGACGCCGATCAGCCGAGCCGCCAGAGCAGCCCCGCCACGTCCTCACGCGGCAGCGCCACGCCCCTGGCGTACGCGCGGGCGAAGTCCTGCTCGCCCAGCACCGCGCGCGCCCGGTCCCGCACCCGCGCGACGTCGCTGTCGCCGGGCAGCGCCACGCCGCGCAGCCCCTCGCCCACGCCCAGCAGCAGCGCCGCCCGCTCGTGGTCGCCGCGCAGGCCGGACAGACCCGCGAGCCCTTCCACCGCGATCGCCAGCGCGGGCAGGCTCTGGACGCGCAACGCCGCGGCGAAGGCCTCCTCGTGCCTGGACGCGGCGAGCTCGACGGCGCCGGAGTCCGCCGCGATCCGGCCGAGCGCGACACCGACGTGCACGGCCGTCAGCGACTCGCCGAAGGACCCGCTCGCCTGCCCGTCCCTCAGCACCTCCTCGTAGCGGCGGCGCGCGTCATCGAGGTCGCCGCGCAGCCTCGACACGTCGGCCAGGCCGCAGGCGGCCCTCGTGGTGCCCTCGAGCGCGCCCACCCCGCGGGCCAGCTCGGCCGCCTGCCGGAAGTCGGCCTCGGCCCTGTCGAGGTCGCCGAGGAGCAGCCATCCCTCGCCGCGCTGGCTCAGCAGGTCGGCGATGTCCTCCTGCGCGCCGAGCTCACCGACCAGGCGCAGCGCCTCCTCGATCAGCTCGGTGAACCGCTCCCGCTGCCCGCGCCACGCGGCCACCCTGACCAGCTCCGACAGGGCCATCGCCATGCCGAGCCGTTCGCCGAGCGAGCGGAAGTAGTCGAGCGCGCGCCCGAACTCCCGCTCGGTCCCCTCCACGTCGCTCTCCATCAGATGGCAGAGGAACCCCCGCCCGACGTGCTTGAGGCCGTTCACCCAGGGGTCGGCGCTGGCCTGCACGCGCTCCATCATCACGCCGAGGAAGCCGTCCTCGACGGAGGGGCCGACGAAGCTGCCCCAGAAGAACGACAGCTGGGGACGCCCGGCGATCAGGTCCGTCTCCCGCATCAGCCGCCTGGCCGCCTCCAGGTGCTCGCCGGCCGCGGCCGCGCTGGTCACGCAGATGACGTACTCGGCCTCGAGCCCGTCGGGCGGCCGGGTGCCGACGGCGGCCAGCAGGGCGCGGGCGGGCCGCACACCGACGCCCCGGCGTCCGCGCAGCCACCAGTACGTCGACAGGTCCGCGAAGATCCGCAACGCCATGGCCGGGTCGTGCTCGGTGGCCCAGCCCAGCGCCGCCAGCAGGTTGTCGTGCTCGGGGTCGAGCCGGGCCGCCCACTCCAGCTGCTCGGCCCGCAGCAGGTGAGGGGCCGCCTCACGCAGCAGGCCGAGGAAGTACGCGGCGTGCGCCCTGCGGCAGCGGGCCTCCTCGCCTGCCTCGTCCAGCCGCTCGGCGCAGAACGCGCGGATCGTCTGCAGCATCCGATAGCGGTCGCCGACCAGCTCGACCAGCGACTTGTCGGCCAGCCCGGTGAGGAGTTCGACGGTGTCCGCCGAGCCGCAGACCCGCTCGGCCGCCTCCAGCCGGGCGCCGTCCGCGAACACCGTCAGCCGCCGGGCCACCTCCCGCTCCCTCTCGTCCAGCAGGCCCCAGCTCCACTCGACCACCGCGCGCAGCGTGCGGTGGCGTGGCTCGGCCGTACGGCTGCCGCGCGACAGCAGCCCCAGCCCGCCCTCCAGCCTGGCCGCGACCTCGGCCACCGACAGCGAGCGCAGGCGGGCGGCGGCCAGCTCGATCGCCAGCGGCAGGCCATCGAGCGCCGCGCAGATCCGCCGCACGTCGGCGCGGTTGCCCTCCCCCACTGCGAACCCGGGGCGCACCGCGGCCGCCCTGTCCTCGAACAGGTGGACGGCGGGCGAGCCGGCGAGCGGGGGGACCGGCCAGACCCGCTCGCCCGTGATGCCGAGCGCCTCCCTGCTGGTGGCCAGAACCCGCAGGTCGGGGCAGGCGGTGAGCAGGCGGTACGCGAGCCCGGCCGCCGCCTCGACGACGTGCTCGCAGTTGTCGAGGACGAGCAGCATCGCCCGCCCCGCCAGCGCGCCGACCAGGCGGTCGGCGGGATCCGGGACGTCCTGGCCGACGCGCAGCCCCAGCCTGGTGAGCACGGCCTGCGCCACGTCGCCGCCCTCGGGCAGCGCGCCGAACTCGACGAAGCCCACCTCGCCGGGCACCGTGGCCGCGGCCTCGACGGCGAGCCTGGTCTTGCCCGCGCCGCCCGGACCGGTCAGTGTGACCAGCCGGGACCGCTCCAGCAGGCCGCGGACCGCGGTCAGGTCGTCCTCCCTGCCGACGAAGCTGGTCAGCTGCGCGGGCAGCGCGGCGCGCGCCCCGCGCTCGGAGGGCGGCGCGGCACGCGGGCCCCACGTGGAAGGCGCCGCGGCACCGGAATCCCGGGCGAGGGGAGGCGCGGCGCCCGGGTCCCGCTCGGGGGGCGGCGGCGCGGTGGCCGGGCGCGGCGGCGGCGCGCCGCCCGGCGTGTGGAGCTCGCCGCGCAGCGCCGCCAGGTGGATCTCCCGCAATTCCGGCGAGGGGTCGACGCCCAGCTCGTCGGCCAGGGTCCGGCGCGCGTCCTCGAAGACGGCCAGCGCCTCGGCCTGCCGTCCCGCGGCGTACAGGGCCCTGATGAGCTGGCCGCGCAGCCGCTCCCTGACCGGGTGGGCGGCCACCAGCTCCTGCAGTTCGGCCACCGGCCCCCGGTGCCGCCCGAGCTCGAGATCGGCATCCACGCGGTCCTCCGTGGCGCCGAGCCGCGCCTCCTCGAGCCGCGCCACCTGGGCGGGCGCGAACGGCGCCGCGCGCACGTCGGCCAGCGCGGGCCCGCGCCACAGCCGCAGCGCCTGGCCGAGCAGCTCGGACCGCTCGGCGGCCGAGACCGTGGCGCGCGCCTCGCGGACCAGGCGTGCGAAGCGGTGGGCGTCGACCTGCTCGCGGTCCACGGCCAGCAGGTAACCGGCCGGGTGGAACTCGATCGGGGTGTCCAGGGTCCTGCGCAGCCGGGAGATCTGCGACTGCAGCGCGTTGGTCTCGCCGGTCACGGCCTGCTCGCCGTACAGGCCCTCGATGAGCCGCTCGGTGGGCACGATCCTGCCCGCGTCGAGGATCAGCAGCGCCAGCAGGGCGCGCAGGCGGGCGCCGGCGACGGTGATCGCCTCGCCGTCGGCTCGCCGCGCCTCGACGGGCCCGAGGATCCCGAACCTGGTCACTCGGCCTCGTACGGCAGGTCAGGGGCGAACGAGCGGGCACGGCAAGGGGGGTGTCCCGCCCCATCGGTCATGAACGCGGCCATAGCCCGACGATGCTATCGAATCACGGTGTGCGCGCCCGGCCCGTGCGCCAGGCCCATGCCGCGATGCCGACCCTGTTCTTCACGTCGAGCTTGCGCTGGATGCTCGCGATGTGGTTCTTGACCGTACCGGGCGACAGGAAGAGCTCCTCGGCGATCTCGGCGTTCGTCCTGGCCTGCGCGACGAGACGGGCGACCTCGATCTCCCTGTCGGTGAGCCCGGCGTCGTCCAGGACCGCGCCCGGCCGCTCGGCCCCGCGCAGCAGGCCCACCGTGAGCTGCGGGCTGATCAGCACGTCGCCGCTCATCGCGGCCCGCACCGCCTCGACGAGCAGCGTGGGCCCCGAGCGTTTGAGCACGAACCCCGCGGCGCCGTGGCGCAGCGCCGCCCGCGCGTACTCCTCCTGCCCGAACGTCGTCACGACCACCACGTGGATGTCGGTCTCCGCCAGCGCCCGCGTGACCTCGATGCCGTCGGCGCGGGGCATCCTGATGTCGGCGAGCACCACGTCGGGGCGGATCGCGAGCGCGGTCTCGACGGCCGTGACGCCGTCGGCCGCCTCGGCCACCACGGTCATGTCGGGCTGCGCGTCGAGGACGAGCCGGAACGCGCTCCTGATGCCTTCCTGGTCGTCGGCAATGAGGATCCGGGTGGGCACGCCGTTCATCGTGCCAGAGGCAGGCGCGCCACCAGCGACCACCCTCCGGGTACGGCGGCGGCCCGCAGCGTCCCGCCCATCGCCTCGACCCGCTCGGACAGCGACGGCAGCCCGAACCCGCCACCCTCGGCCCGCTCCTGCCCGCCGCCGGCCGTCCTGCCCGGACCCGCGTCCGGCTCCCCGCCGCGTCCCGCCGCGTCCCGAGCCGCGTCGCGGTCACCGCCGCGTCCCGCGTCCGGAGGCGCAGGCCGGTCCGCGGCTCCGTCGTCGGCCACGATCACCACGAGCGTCCCGCCTTCCACCCGGACGGCGACGTCCACCCTGGTGGCCTCGAGGGCGTGCCGCCGGACGTTGGTCAGGGCCTCGACGACGATCCGGTAGGCCAGCCCTGCCACCTCCTCCGGCACCTCGACGTCCGGGACGGCCAGCTCGACGCGGGCGGGCCCGGCCGCGGTGAACCTGCCCGCCAGGTCGGCGAGCCCGGCCAGGCCCGGACTGTCGTGCAGTTCCAGCACCGTGCGGTCCAGCGTCGCCATCGCCCGCAGCCCCGCCCGTTCCACCCGCTGGAGCGCCGCCAGCGCCTGGGCGGGCTCGACGGCCCCGACCACCTGCCCCGCCTGTGCCTGCGCCACCATCTCGCTGACGTCGTGGGCGACGAAGTCGTGCAGGTCCCTGGCCAGGCGCAGCCGCTGCCCGGCCCGCTCCTCCTCGACGGCCCGCACCCGCCGGGTGTCGAGCGAGCGCAGGTAGATCCCCACGCCTGCGGCACCGCACACGCCGATCCCCCAGAACGCGCACATGCCCAGGCCCTCCAACGGGGAGACGGGCACCAGGTAGCGCAGCAGCCACGTGGCGGCCGCCAGACCCGCCGCCACGCCGGCCGGCACGGCCCGCCGTACGGGGGACCACCGGGCGATCAGGCCGACCAGCGCGGTCAGCACGAGGCTCTCGACCAGCCCCATCAGGTCCTCGCCGCGGCGCGGGCCGGTGATCGCGTACCAGCAGGTGACCGCCAGGGAGAGCCCCGCGGCGACGCAGGCCGCCACCGGCAGGTGCGCACGCCTGCCGCCGGGGACCGTCCACACCAGCGCCGCCACCGCCGCGATCAGCGGCACCACCCAGAATTCCACGGCAGCCACCATACGGAGGATGTGCCGTTCGGCACCCCGCACGCCCTCGCGGACCGCACGACCTGCCGAACGGCACATGGTCCCGCACCGGGCGGCGGCCCGAGGGTGGAGGCATGACAAGGATCATCTCCAAGGCGGGCCACGCGGCGGCCGTCTGGTCCGCCGGTTACGCGGTGCTCGGGGTGGCCTGGGCGCTCGGCGCGCCCGGCTTTCCCTGGGGCGCGAGCGACCCCGATCCCGATGGTGCGCTCTCCCTCCTGGCCGGGCTGACCCCCGACCCGGGCGGCTGGTGGATCGCCGCCTTCGCGCTGCTGTGCGCGGCCACGTCGGTGGCGCTCGTCCGGGGGCGCGGCGGGATCCCGCTGGTGGTGGCGTGGCCGCTGGCGGCCTTCCTCGTCCTGGTGGTCCCGGACTCCCGGCTCATGATGGGCGTCGCCTACACGCCGCTGCTGAGCGTGGCCGTCTTCCTCGACGGCCCGTGGGGCCAGGTCGGCCTCGCCGACGCCTGGCCGTGGCCGGTGCTCAACCAGCTGCTGTGCGCCCTCGGCGGGGCCCTGCTCGCCGCGGCGGCCGTGGCGGCTCAGCGCCGCCGCCGCGACGCGTGCGTGGCCTGCGGCCGCACCGATCAGGCCGGCGGCTGGACCGGTCCCGCCGCGGCCGCCCGATGGGGGCGGACGGCCGTCGCCGTCGCCGTGGCCGTCCCGCTGATCTACAGCGCCACCCGGTGGGCGTGGGCGCTGGGCATCCCGGTGGGCGTCAGCGAGAGCTTCCTGGTGGAGGGCGAGAAGGACGCGCCCGGCATCTGGCTGGCCGGTGCCTACCTGGCGACCTTCGGCGCTCTCGGCGCGGTGCTCACGCTGGGCCTGGTGCAGCGCTGGGGTGAGGTCTTCCCGCGCTGGATGATCGGTCTGCGGGGCAGGCGGGTGCCGCCGCTTCTGGCCATCGTCCCCGCCACCCTCGTCGCGGCCATCGTGATCATGGC
This sequence comes from Nonomuraea sp. NPDC003804, assembly GCF_040610675.1. Lineage (NCBI taxonomy): Bacteria > Bacillati > Actinomycetota > Actinomycetes > Streptosporangiales > Streptosporangiaceae > Nonomuraea > Nonomuraea sp. NPDC003804. Next base: position 120,733 of record NZ_JBEXMT010000014.1, on the reverse strand, counting down.
GGGGCTGACCTACATCAGGCGCGCGCTCGCGGGCGCCTTCGCCATGGACATGTGGGGCGCGTGGCTGCCGGAGTGCTTCTGGCCGGTCTGGGGAGCGGCCCTCGCCGCCGCCGCCCTCGCCTACGGCCTGCGCAGGAGGGGCCGCTGCGCCCACTGCGGGCGCGGTGCCGTGGCCGCGGCCCGCAGCACGATCGCGATGTAGAGGACCTGCTCGGGAATCCGCTGCCACAGCGGCGTGGCGGCCTTGCCGCCGAAGGGGATGCCGGCGACGGCGGCGTAGATGTTGGCCGGCAGCAGCAGCACGAACAGCAGCGCCAGCGCGATCCCCGCGGCCCACCGGGTCGAGGGGATCACCAGCCCGAGCGCGCCGAGCAGTTCCAGCACGCCGGTCACGTAGACCATCAGGCTGGGGAAAGGCACGAACGGCGGCACGATCCCCACCATGTCCGCGTGGTTGGGCATGACGGTGACGCCCGCGGGGACGAAGTGCGCGCTGGCGGCCACCACCAGCATCACGGCCATGCCGTGCGCGGCGGACGCGGCCCAGGTGTGGAAGCGGCTGACGCCGAGGGCGCCCAGCAGGCGGAAGACAAGCGTGCTCGCGGCGAGAACGATCAGGACGATCACGATGAGCTCCTCTCTCATTGGATAGTCATGCTATCCAATGAGGGCCGACGGGGCAACACACCTGGTGCCGGGAACGGAAACGGCCCGGCCCCCTCATCGGGAACCGGGCCGGCAAGCGAGCAGTTCGGCCGGCGGGGCTCTGCCCTCACGCGCGACCCAGGGGGCGGAAACGCGAAACGGCGGTGTCCACATGGACACCGCCGTCGCTCAGCAGCGCGTCACTCGCCACGACTCTCCGAGAGCCGTGGCCGCGTGACGCCAGATCGGTGGAGGTGGCGGGAATCGAACCCGCGTCCTTCAACCCCAAGGCAGGGCTTCTCCGGGCGCAGCCTGCTTAACGTTTTCTCAGCCCCGGCGCTCACGCAGGCGCGTCGCCGACAGGCTCAGCCACTGTTTGGTTTCCCGCTCTCCCCCGTGGCCGGGTCGAGCGGTTGAGCCTTCTCACGATGCCAGATCCCGAGCCGAAGGCATGCCCGGGCTGACAGAGGTTTCGCTACTTAGGCAGCGAGAGCCAGGGAACCCTGGCTGACCTCAGTGCGCTTAGAGTTGGCACTTGTTGGTTGCGGTCACAGGATTAACGAGGTTATGTCCGCAGTCCTCGGCCCGCTTCTCCTGACTTGCAAGGTCAAAGTCGAAACCGATCACCCCCCTGTTCAGTTGTCAACACGGCCGCGAACGGCCGTGCAACATGAAGATACATGTGACAACACGGCGAACGCCAACCCAATTCCCGGGCGAACCCCCGGAGGCGCGCACAAGGCGAGACACCCCCGGGGGTGACCGGCAGGGTAGCGCCGGTCCGGACGGCAGGACTTCCCCCGAGATGAAGTCCTTCTCATCGCGACGACCAGGTCCGCAACCCCCCGATCAGGCCTGGTCACTCAGGAAGACGCAGCCGGACCCGTCGATGGTTGCTCTGCGTGACGAAGTCTTTACGTAGGGTCGCGCATCGCCGAGAAGAAGCGGCCCGCATAGGCGGCCGGGTCGGCGTTCTCGGCCAGGACGGCCACGGCGACATCGCCCTGCCATCCCACGAACCACGCCTGCTTCTCGTCCTTGCCGGTGACGGGGGCGGTGATGCCCGCGACCGGCTCGCCGCCGGTGGCCGCGGCGGTCGCCGTACCCGAGGTGACCCCGGCCCGCATCATCGCCTGCAGTGCCGGCAGCGTCTTCGGGTCGATCGCCACGCTGGGCGGCGGCGTGGCGGGCAGCACCTCGGCGGCCGGGTCGGGCGTGGCCGGCTTGACCACCAGCAGCGGCGGATGCCAGGTGCCCTTCGCGACGGCCCCCGCGACCAGCGCCATCGCCAGCGGGCTCACCTCGACGTTCTGCCCCGCGATGGCTTTCGCCTTGTCGGCGTCGGAGTCGAGCTTGGCCATCTTGCCGCTGAACGACTTCAGCGGCAGCTTCCACGGCTTGCCGATGCCGAAGTCGGACGCGGCCTTGGCCAGGTCGGCGTCGGTGACCCGGCGCGCGAGCGAGGCGAGCGCGGTGACGCAGCTCCTGGCGAAGCTCGACTGGAAGTTCTGCGTGGTGGCGGCCGCCAGCCCCGCCTGCTCGAACCTGGCCCCGCCGACCGTGCGCTCGGCGGGACAGGCGAGCCGCTGGCTCGGCTTGACGCCCTTCTTCAGCAGCGCCTGCGCCGCGATGATCGAGAAGGCCGTGCCCGCCGGGTACTTGCCGGCCAGCGCGTCCTTCTCCTCGTTGAGGTTGGAGGAGGCGCTCACCGCCAGCACCTCGCCGGTGGAGGCCTTGACCGCGACCAGGGCCGCCGACCTGGTGCCGGCCAGCGCCGTCTCGGCCGCCCCCTGGACCGAGCTGTCGATCGTGGTCTCGACCGGGGCGTTCGGCCGGCCCGGCCACTTCTTCAGCTCGGCGACCTGCTCGCCCGTCTTGAGATCGAGCGTGATCACCGACGTCTGCGTGGAGCCGGTCAGGTGGTCCTGGTAGGCCTTCTGCAGCCCGGTCAGGCCGACCGAGTCACCCGCCCGCTGGGGGCCGCCCAGCTTCTGCTCGGTCTCGGCGGTCAGCGCGCTCACGATGCCGACGACCTGCTCGGGCGGCGCCGGCGCGACCGGCATCTCCTGCTCGTCGATGGTCACGCCGGGGATGGCCTCCAGCTTCGACTGGAGCTGGAGGTACTTCACCCGGCCGAAGTGGACCAGCGGCACGAAGTCGCTCGGCGGCGCCGACCTGATCCGGCTCAGCAGCCGGTCCTGGGCGAACCCGGTGAGCTTGGCGAGCTGCTCGCCGACCTTCTCCGCGTTGTCACCCAGCGTGGCGGGCGTCACCCCCGCGACGTACAGCGTCGCGTTCTTCTGCAGCGGATCGCCGGTGCGGTCGAGCACCGAACGGCGCGACTCCGGCTCCGGCTTGACCGCGAACCGCTGCCCCTCGTGCAGCTGCGGATGGATGACACTGGGCGACCAGCGCACCTTCCACACACCGTCGACCAGGTGCAGCGGCAGCCGGCTGGTGTACTCCCACAGCGAGTTGTTCTCGCCCAGGTCGACCTCGGCGGTGAAGTCGGCCGTGGACTCCTCGCCGTTCTGGGTCAAGTTCTTGATCTTGAACCGGAAGGAGGCCGCGTCGAGGTGGACGCGGGTGTCCTCCAGCGCCTTGGCGACCACCTTGGGGTCACCGTCGGTACGGCCGGCCGCCAGCGCGTAGTCGCCCGACTGCCAGCCGACGAGGAAGTCACGCACGGCCTCGTGCGCCGAGGGCTCCTCGAAGCACCCGGTCAGCGTCGTGCTCGCGACCGCCATCGTGACAGCCGCGGCCAGGACTCTGCGAACCTGAGGTCTCATCGGTTGCGCTGGCGGATCGCCCGGGCCATCTCCCGCTTGTCCTGCTGTTCCTTCAAGGTCTGGCGCTTGTCCCAGTCCTTCTTGCCGCGCGCGAGCCCGATCTCGATCTTGGCTCTGCCGTCCTTGAAGTACAGCGACAGCGGCACGATCGTCAGCCCGCCCTCCTTGACCTTGGCGGCGAGCTTGTCGATCTCCTTGCGGTTGAGCAGCAGCTTGCGCTTACGGCGGGCCGCGTGGTTGGTCCACGTCCCCTGGGAGTACTCGGGGATGTGGACGTTGAGCAGCCACGCCTCGCCGTCGTCGATGGAGGCGTAGCCGTCGATGAGCGACGCCTTGCCCGCGCGCAGCGACTTGACCTCGGTGCCCTGCAGCACCAGACCCGCCTCGAAGGTGTCCTCGACGTGGTAGTCGTGGCGGGCACGCTTGTTCTGGGCGATGAGCTTGCGCCCGGTCTCACGTGGCATGCTTCGACCTTACCCGGGTTCGTCAGACCCTCAGGTAACGGCGAAGCGTTACGAAGGACGCGAGCACACAGATCACCACGCCGATGATCATCGTGAGCGTGATGACCCACGCCACGTCGTTCCAGCCGAGCTGGCTGTTGGCGGCGAACGCCGAGGTCGTCCCCTCGAACAGGAAGACCTTCGCCACGATCAGCATGACGGCCGCCACCACGCCGCCGACCAGGCCCGCGATCATGCCTTCCATCACGAACGGCAGCTGGATGTAGATGTTGGAGGCGCCGACCAGCCGCATGATGCCCGTCTCCCTGCGCCGGTTGAACGCCGACAGCCGCACCGTGTTGCCGATCAGCAGGATCGCCGCGAGCACCAGGATCAGCGCCACCGCCAGCGCGGCGTAGCGGAGCTTCTCGAGCATCCCGAAGAAGCTCTCGAGCTGGGCCCGCTGGTCGACGACCGTCGAGATGCCCTTCATCCCCTGCGCGGCGGCGATCACCGGCTGGTACTTCTCGGGATCCTTCAACTTGACCCGCAGCGACTCGGGCATGTCGTTGACGTCGACGACCTGCGCCAGGATCGACGAGGCCGACTGGGTCCGCTTGAAGTTGTCGAAGGCCATCTTCTGGGTCTCGTAGGTGACCTCCTGCACGTCGGGCAGCGCCTTCAGTTGCTGCTGCAACTGCTCACGCTCGGCCGCGCTGACACCCTTCGGCGACGCCTTGCAGTTGGGGAAGGGAGAGTCCTTCTTGCACAGGTAGACCGAGATCTCGACCTTGTCGAACCAGTAGTCCTTCATCAGGGAGACCTGCGCGCTGATCATCAACCCGACGCCTAGCAGCGCCATGGCGACAGCCACGGTGACGATCACCGCGATTGTCATGGTCAGGTTGCGACGGAGGCCGATCCAGACCTCGGAGAGGATGAAGTTCGCCCGCATGTTCTGCCTATAACTCCTGTCAGTACGCCTGGCCGTAGACGCCACGCGACTGGTCGCGGACGATCTTGCCGTCCTCCAGCTCCACGACCCGCTTCCGCATGGAGTCGACAATGGCGGCGTCGTGCGTCGCCATGACGACAGTAGTGCCGGTCCTGTTGATCCGGTCGAGCACCTTCATGATGCCGATGCTCGTGGCGGGGTCGATGTTGCCCGTCGGCTCGTCGGCGAGCAGGATCATGGGCCGGTTGACGAACGCGCGAGCCATCGCGACCCGCTGCTGCTCGCCACCGGACAGCTCGTCGGGCATGCGGTGTGCCTTGCCCTCCAGACCGACCAGCTCGATCACCTCGGGCACCACCTTGCGGATGAACCGCCGCGGCTTGCCGATGACCTCGAGCGCGAACGCCACATTCTCGTAGACGTTCTTGTTCGGGAGCAGCCGGAAGTCCTGAAAGACGCAGCCGATACGGCGGCGCAGGTGCGGCACCTTGAAGTTGGACAGCCTCGCGAGATCCTTCCCGGCGACATGGATGGCGCCGGAGTTGGGCTTCTCCTCCTTGAGGATCAGCCGCAGGAAGGTGGACTTCCCGGATCCCGAGGGACCGACGAGGAACACGAACTCGCCCTTGTCCACGTCTACAGACACGTGGTCGAGAGCGGGCCTGTTCTGGTTCGCGTAGACCTTGGTCACATTTTCGAAATGGATCACGAGCGCATCACGACGTGCCAGTCTAGGGGTCGGGACGGAAGCGAGGGTGGCACATACCCACTTCCTGCCGCCCGCCAGCGGGGACGCCCGTCTTTACTGATGATCGACGTTCCGCTTGGCTGCAGGACAGTCTAGGGGGAAGACTGGCATGGAACGTCCATAACGGAAACAAAACGATTTCGTTGCCTGAGAACCGTCTACAGTGGATGGTGACATGAGTTGCGAACACCTCGTCTGCGCCCAGTGCGCGCACCCCGTCATCGAGGGACGCTGCGCGCTGTGCCGCGCCAATCGTGAGCGCATGCACCAGCACGGGATCTCCCCGATGCTGATCCTCATCGCCCTGCTGACCCTGCTGTTCCTCGCGCTCGCGCTCCAGCACGTGGTCGGCTGACCCTCCGGTACGGCAGGCCGCCCCGGCACGCGGCACCGCCCGACGCATGCGCGGACGCGCCACGCTTCTGCACGGCACCTTCGCCATGCTTCCGCACGCCTTCCTCGCCACGCTGCGCACGACCCCTTCGGCACGCCTGAGACGGCTCTACCGGGCCTCACCGCGACCGTGCCGGCATCGCGCCTGCCCGCGAGCCGCCGCGCCCGTATGCCACCGCCACGCACCCGCCACCCATGCACCCGCGCCCGCACGGCTCCGAGGCGGCTGGGCGGGACGAAGGCAGGCGCCGCATCCCTCGCCCACGCGTCCTCGTCCGAGCGAGTCACGCGCCCTGAGTTCGGCCCACGTGGCGACGAATGTGAGGCGACACGCGTGAGGACCGACGCGCGTGAGGACCGACGCGCGTGAGCAGACACCCGTATCGACGCGCGTGAAGTGACGCGCGTGAAGTGACGCACGTGAGGATCGACGCACGTGAGGATCGACGCACATGAAGTGATGCCCGTGAGGATCGACGCCTGTTGAGGGGCGCCGTGACGGCGGGATGGGGCGCCGCTCGAGGAGCGTCCCTTGGACGGGCGCCCGCCGGTGACCACGGGGGCGCCCTCCCGTGCGTGCCGTGAAGACGCAGCCACGGGAACGCGGGCGGCTAGGCTTCCGCGGTCTCCTGGCGGCGCATCCAGCGGATCTCGCTCTCGATGAAGTCGTCGAGGTCGCCGTCGAGCACCGCCGACGGGTTGCCCGCCTCGTGACCCGTGCGCAGGTCCTTCACGATCTGGTACGGGTGCAGCACGTAGTTGCGGATCTGGGTGCCCCACGACGTCGTCGAGGCGCCGCGCAGCTCCGACATCTTCTCCGCCTCCTCCTGCCGCTTGCGCTCGAGCAGCTTGGCCTGCAGCACGTTCATCGCCGAAGCGCGGTTCTGCAGCTGGGAGCGCTCGTTCTGGCAGGAGACCACGATCCCCGTCGGGATGTGGGTGATGCGCACCGCGGAGTCGGTGGTGTTGACGCCCTGGCCGCCGGGACCGCTGGAGCGGTAGACGTCGACGCGCAGGTCGTCCTCGTTGATCTCGATGTGGTCGGTCTGCTCGACGACGGGCACGATGTCGACGCCGGCGAACGAGGTCTGGCGGCGGCCCTGGTTGTCGAAGGGGCTGATGCGGACCAGGCGGTGGGTGCCGTGCTCGCCGCGCAGCGTGCCGTAGGCGTAGGGCGACTTGACGGTGAACGTCGCCGACTTGATGCCCGCCTCCTCGGCGTAGGAGGTGTCGTAGACCTCCGTGGCGTAGCCCTTGCGCTCGGCCCAGCGGAGGTACATGCGCAGCAGCATCTCCGCCCAGTCGGCCGCGTCGACGCCGCCCGCCTGCGAGTTGATGGTCACGAGCGCCTCACGCGCGTCGTACTCGCCCGACAGCAGCGTGCGGACCTCCATCGCGCCGATGTCGGAGCGCAGCGCGGCCAGCTCCTTGTCGGCCTCGGCCCTGGTGTCGGCGTCGTCCTCCTCGGCGGCCAGCTCGAACAGGACGCTCAGGTCGTCGATCCTGCGGCCGAGCGCCTCGACGCGGTTGAGCTCGCCCTGCAGGTGGGACAGCTTGCTGGTGACCTTCTGCGCCTGCTCAGGGTCGTCCCACAGATCGGGCGCGGCGACCTGCTGCTCCAGCTCCTCGATCTGCTTGCGCATGGAGTCGAGGTCGAGAACGTCCTGAATGCTCCGCAGCGTGCCCGCGAGCGCGTTGATCTCTTCTGCCGGATCGATGTCTGCCACGTCTACCAAGGGTACGCGACCTGTGCGCACCCCATAACATGGCCAGGTGCGTGCATACGGGTGGCGGGGATGGCCGGCTCTCGCCGTCGGCCTGCTGGCCGCGGTGACGGGCTGTTCCGGCTCTGCCGCTCCCGAGCCCTCGCCGGTGGCGGCCACCTCGTCCGTCAGCGCCGTTCCCACCACCGCTCCCGGCGTGTCGCTGAGCGAGGCGGCCAACGCCTTCAACGAGTACGTCCTCACCGACAGCCTGCTGCGCGCCGCCGGCGACAGGCGTCTGGCCAGGGAGATCACCCGCGACGGCCGCACCGATCTGGTCAACGCCGAGTACGCCTCCACCCGCGACAGTCCGGTCCGCTACACCTGGGGCACGCCGTCCTTCCTCGTGCCCCGGCTGCGTCCCGACGAGCCGTTGTGGTTCACCGCCGTCGTCCCGCGCGGTGACCAGACCGCCGTGCTCACCTTCGCCAAGGGCACCGACTGGCGGCTGAGCTCGCTGTCGCTGCTGTTCCCCGGGCAGAAGCTGCCCGAGGTCAAACGCGACGCGGCCGGCTACGCCGAGGTCGTCGGTCTCGACGACCAGAGCGTCCAGATCAGCCCGCGATACGTCGCCCCGCTCCACGCCACCATCGCCGAACGCGGCCCGGCGGGCATCGCGGCCAACCTCGTCGCGCCCGGCCCCTACACGACCGAGACCGCGACGGCGATCGCCGACAACCGGAGGACCGCCAAGACCGACGGGTTCCGCTACGACTCGATCTTCAGCGCGGCCGAGTACCCCGTCTACGCGCTGCGGACCGCCGACGGCGGCGCGCTGGTCCAGTACTCCCTGCTGCGCACGACGTCGATGAACAACATGCTGTTCGTCAGCCCGTACCTGCCCGTCCCGCCTTCGGGACGGTGGGCGCTGACCGGCTCCTACCGGCAGACCCTGAAGATCTACGAGACGCAGCAGTACGTCGCCGTGGTGCCGCGCTCCGCCGCGGCCACGGTGGTGGGCTACGACGGCGCGATCACGCGGGCCACCGGCAGCTGAGCTCGTCCGCGCCGTCGCCACGGTCAACGGGTGACGACCGCCGTCACCAGGGCGAAGGACAGATACCTGCCCTGGTCGGCCTCCAGCATCGCGATGGTCCGCTCCGCGGCGTCCCTGTCGGTGGCGCCGTGCTCCAGGCAGGCACGTGTCCACAGCAGCCAGTCGTGCCAGCCGCCGGGCTGCAGGCGCGCCGAGGTCACGGTGACCAGCTCGGTGATCTCCCACTGGAAGCGCCACCACTCGGCGGTGTGCCAGGCGATGGCCTCCCACCCGACCAACTCCTTGATGTGCGGCGGGATGGCGCCCATGTCGCGGACCTCGCGGGTCATGCCGGGGGTGGCGATCCCCAGCCGGCCGCCGGGTTTGAGGAAGCGGGTGATGTAGGCCAGGTAGCTGTCGGCGGTGCCGAAGTACTCGTAGGCGTCGATGCTCACGACCGCGTCGAAGGACTCCTTCTCGAACGGCAGCGCGTGCGCCTCCGCCCCGACCGCCTTCACCTGGCCGGCCACGCCCGCCTCGGCGAAGACGGCCTCGGCCTTCTCCGGGGCGATCCACAGGTCGGCGGCCACGACGTCCACGCCGAACTCGCGGGCGAGGAACACCGAGGTCGCCCCCATCCCCGACCCGAGGTCCAGGACCCGCATGCCGGGCTTGAGGTCGAGATCGCGGGACAGGTCCTCGAGCAGCCACAACGGGTTGGGGCCCATGTCCAGGCCGACCAGCCATGCGGGGTCGTAGCGGGAAGAGAGCGGGTAGTCGTCGGGGCGCACGAGGGCGCGAAGCGCTGTCACAGCGTGTCATGACAGCACGGTGAGCCGGACACCGGCAAACCCTTATCCCACTCCGGGGATGGGCGCGGGTCAGGGGGTCCTGCGGTAGCGCGTCATCGGGCCGAGCAGGCCGGGCACCGACTCGAAGGCGGTCATGCCGAGCCGTTCGACGACCGCGACGGAGGCGGCGTTGCCCTCGTCGATCTCCGCCAGCACCTCGGGAAGGCCGAGGTCGCCGAGCGCGTGCTCGACGACGGCGCGGGCCGCCTCGGTGGCGTAACCCTTGCCCCAGGCGCCGGGCGCCAGGCTGTAGACGATCTCGGGGCCGAGGTCCTCCAGCGGCCGGAGCCCTGCCGTACCCACCAGATCGGTCCTGCCCTTCTCCCGCACCAGCCACAGGCCGTACCCGTCGGTGGCGAAGCCGCGGACGCTCTCCTCGATGACCTCGGTGACCTCGGCCGGGGACAGGACGGCCCCGTCGAACAGGAACCGCCGCACGTCCGGGTCGGTCCAGTGGACGAGCAGCTCCGCGTGCTCCTGGGGGCGCACCGGGGTCAGGGTGAGGCGATCGGTCACGAGAGTGTGGTCCACGCCCGCCAGGCTATCGGGGCGCCCGGTCGCGCTCATGTCCTTTTCGACGGCGGCCGAACGCCTCGTTATTGACAACGGCACATGGAGAAACGCTACAATCGGAGTTGTAGGTTTCCTCTTGGAGGACAGGCATCCCGGGTGACCAGGAGGCCCCGGGGATCTTCGGAGGTGGACACGATGCTGCTCACGTCGATCGACCCGTTCGTGCAGGAGTTCGAGCGCCAGTTCGACCGCCTGACCCGCCAGACCGCCCAGGGCAGCGGTGCGATCATGCCGATGGACGGGATCCGCCGCGCCGACGATGTGGTGCTGCGGTTCGACCTGCCCGGCATCGATCCCGACTCCATCGAGGTCACCGTCGACCGCGGCGTCCTGACGGTGACCGCGCGACGCGAGGAGGAGTTCGGTGAGGACGAGCGCGTCTTCGTCCGCGAGCGGGTGATGGGCACCTTCACCCGGCGCGTCTACCTGTCGGAGCACCTCGACGCCGAGACCGTCGAAGCCGCCTACAACAACGGCGTGCTGGCCGTCCGGATCCCGGTGCTCGAGCGCGCCAAGCCGCGCAAGGTGGCCGTCCAGCAGACCGGCGACACCTACAAAGCGATCAAGAGCTGACACACGGGACGGAGCGGGCGCGGCCCCGTCGCGGTGAACGGCACCGCGGCGGGGCCGCCGGTCTTTGCCCGCGGCCAGTCGGCACCAGGAGGAACGACCATGAACCTGCCCTTCGACGACGAGCACGCGGCGCTGTTCACGGTGGGTCAGGTCGCCTCGATGCTCCAGGTGCAGCAGGCGTTCCTGCGCCGCATCGACGACCACCAGGTGGTCTCGCCCCAGCGCTCGGCCGGCGGGCAACGCCGCTACAGCCGCCATGAGATCGGCCGCATCCAGCAGGTCGTGGTGATGATGGACCAGGGGATGACGCTGCCGGCCATACGCCTCATCCTCGACCTGCAGCTCCGGCTCATCGAGGTCACGCGGGAGCGCGACGAGCTGGCCCGCGTGCTGGCCGAGCTGAGGGCCGAACGTCGGCCCCCGGCGCACCCCTGACCACAGCGCCGACCGGACGCGTCCCCGACCCCGTACGGCCCGGCCGGCAGCAGCCCGGGACGCGGGTACGCGCCCCGGGCACATGACCGCAGACCGTCAGGACTCCGGCTCGGCGTGCGGCGGCAGGCTGCTCGTGGCCACCAGCGTGCGGACCGCCCGCAGCGCCACCGACAGCGTCGCCAGGTCGAAGTTGTCGCTCTCCCAGATCTCCGACAGCGTCTGCTTGGCCCGGGAGACCGCCGCCGAGTTCACCTCGGTCCAGGCGGCCAGCCGCTCCTCGGGCGACGATCCCGGCGTGCTGTGCGCCAGGACGTCGTGGGTGAGGGAGGCGTGCGCGGCGTACAGGTCGTCGCGCAGCGCCGAGCGGGCCATCGAGTTCCACCGGTTGTCCCGGGGCAGCGCGATGACGCGCTCGCGCAGCCGGGCCAGCTGGAGCCGGTCGGCCAGGTCGAAGTAGACCTCGGCGACCTCGTTGACGGGGCGTCCCGTCAGCGAGGAGATCTCGACCAGGTCGAAGGTGGAGTAGGCCGGCACCATGGCCGCCACCCTCTCGGCCAGCTCCAGCGGGACGCCGCGGGCCACGAAGCTGTCGCGGCGCTCCTCGTAGGCCAGCAGGTCGGGCCCGGTCAGGAGCTTCGGCAGGTGGGTGAGCAGGCCGTCGACGCCCTTGACGAAGAAGTTCACCGAGGCCGCCAGGTCGAGCGGCGGACGCCGGTTGCTGAGCAGCCAGCGGGTGCCGCGCTCGGCGAGCTTGCGCGCCTCCAGGAGCATGGCCAGCTGGGTACGGGTGTCGACCCTGTTGTCCAGCGCCTCGACGCCGCGCTGGAAGCTGGCCAGGTCGAAGACCTCCCTGGTCACCAGGTAGGCGCGGACGATGTCCTGGGTGGAGGCGCCGGTCTCCTCACCGAAGCGGAACATGAACGTGGTGCCGGCCGAGTTGACGAGCTCGTTCACCACGCAGGTGGTGATGATCTCGCGGCGCAGCGGGTGGGCGTCCATGTAGCTGCGGAAGCGCTCGCGCAGGGCGGACGGGAAGTACGACACCAGCCACGAGGCCAGGTACGGGTCGTCGGGCAGGTCGGTGCCGAGCAGCTCGGCGTCGGCGACCAGCTTGGTGTAGGCGAGCAGGACGGAGAACTCGGGCGCGGTGAGCCCGATGCCCTGCTGGCGGCGCTCGGCGAGCGTCTTGTCCGACGGCAGGAACTCCAGCTCCCTGTTGACCAGCCCGTCGCGCTCCAGGCGGCGCAGGTAGCGGGCGTGGATGTGGAGCATCTCCGGCGCCTGGGCGCGGGCGGCGGCGAGGACGACGTTCTGCGCGTAGTTGTCGCGCAGGACGAGGCCCGCGACCTCCTCGGTCATCGAGGTGAAGACCTGGTTGCGCTGCTTGTCGGTGAGCTCGCCGTCGCGCACCACCTGGTCGAGCAGGATCTTGATGTTGACCTCGTGGTCGGAGGTGTCGACGCCTGCCGAGTTGTCGATGAAGTCGGTGTTGACCAGCCCGCCGTTCAGGGCGAACTCGATGCGGCCGAGCTGGGTGAAGCCCAGGTTGCCGCCCTCGCCGATCACCTTGCAGCGCAGGTCGTTCGCGTTGACGCGCAGCGAGTCGTTGGCCTTGTCGCCGACGTCGGCGTTCGACTCGGACGACGCCTTGACGTAGGTGCCGATCCCGCCGTTCCACAGCAGGTCGACGGGCGCCCGCAGGATCGCGCTGATGAGGTCGTTCGGCGTCATGGAGATCGCGTCGGACGGGATGTCCAGCGCGTCCCGCATCTGCGGGGTGATCTGGATCGACTTGGCGGTACGCGGGAAGACGCCGCCGCCGGCCGCGATCAGCTCGGGGTCGTAGTCGGCCCACGAGCTGCGCGGCAGCTCGAACAGGCGCTGCCGCTCGGCGAAGGAACGGGCGGCGTCCGGGTCGGGGTCGACGAAGATGTGGCGGTGGTCGAAGGCGGCCACGAGGCGGATGTGCTGCGAGAGCAGCATGCCGTTGCCGAACACGTCGCCCGACATGTCGCCGATGCCGGCCACGGTGAAGTCGGTGCTCTGGATGTCGACGCCGGTGGTGCTGAAGTGGTACTTCACCGACTCCCACGCGCCACGCGCGGTGATGCCCATGGCCTTGTGGTCGTAGCCGATGGAGCCGCCGGAGGCGAAGGCGTCGCCCAGCCAGAACCCGTACTCGGCCGAGACGCTGTTGGCGATGTCGGAGAACGTCGCCGTGCCCTTGTCCGCCGCGACGACCAGGTAGGGGTCGTCGCCGTCGTGCCGTACGACGTCGGCGGGCGGCACGACCTTGCCGTCGACCAGGTTGTCGGTGAGGTCGAGCAGGCCGGAGATGAACATCCGGTAGCAGGCGATGCCCTCGGCCATGACCTCTTCGCGCTTGCCGGAGGCCGGCGGGCGCTTGACGACGAAGCCGCCCTTCGAGCCCGTGGGCACGATGACGGTGTTCTTGACCATCTGCGCCTTGACCAGGCCGAGGATCTCGGTGCGGAAGTCCTCCATGCGGTCGGACCAGCGCAGGCCGCCGCGGGCGACCTTGCCGAAGCGCAGGTGGACGCCCTCGACGCGCGGCGAGTAGACGAAGATCTCGTAGCGCGGGCGCGGCAACGGCAGCACGCTGATCGCCTGCGGGTCGACCTTCAGCGAGATGTACGGCTTGCGCTGCCCGTCGGGCGTGCGCTGGTAGTAGTTGGTCCGCAGCGTCGCCTGGATCATCTCCAGGTAGGCCCGCAGGATCCGGTCCTCGTCGAGCGAGGCGACCTCGTCGAGCGCGCCCAGGATCTCCTCGTCCAGCGCCGCGCTGAGGTCGGCCCGCACGTCGTCGGAGCGCTTGGGGTCGAGCCTGGCCTCGAACAGCCGCACCAGCAGCCGCGCCAGCCGTACGTTGTTGACCAGCACGCGCTCCATGTAGCGCTGGCTGAAGGTGCTGCCGGCCTGGCGCAGGTACTTGGCGTAGACCCGCAGGATCTCCACCTGCTCCCAGGTCAGGCCGCCGGCCAGGACGAGGGCGTTGAAGTTGTCGGCCTGCACGGCGCCGGTCCACAGCGCGCGCAGGGCGTCCTGGAACAGCCGCTTGAAGTCGTTGCGGTCGACGTCCGGGGACGGCGTGTAGCGCAGCCCGAAGTCGTAGATCCAGGCGTTCTTGGTGGCGGGGTCGGTGTCGCGGTCGATCTCGTACGGCCGTTCGTCGACCACCTCGACGCCGAGCCGCTGGATGAACGGCAGCATGTGGGACAGGGAGATCGGCGCGCCGAGCTTGTAGATCTTCAGCCGCCGCTCGCCCTCGCCCGCGTCGAAGGGCTCGTACAGGTTGAGGCCGATCTCGTCGTCGGGCTTGCCGGCCAGTTCCTCCAGGCGGCGCAGGTCGGCCACGGCCATCTTCGGCGGGAAGTCGGCCTTGTAGCCCTCGGGGAAGGCGGCGTGGTAGCGCCTGACGAGCCGCGGCGCCTCCTCCTCCGAGGTCATCTCGCCGATGGCCGCGGCGAGGTCGTCCTCCCAGGACCTGGTGATCGCGGCGAGCCTGGACTCCAGCTCCTCCAGGTCCACGCCGGAGTGCGGCAGCGGCGTGCCGCGCTCGCCGCGGACGACGACGTGCAGCCGGGCCAGCGCGGACTCGCCGATCATGGCGCTGTAGTCGAGGGACGAACCGCCCAGCGCCTTGAGCAGGACGTCCTGCATCCGCAGCCTGACCTTGGTGGTGTAGCGGTCACGCGGCAGGAAGACCATGCACGAGATGTAGCGGCCGTAGTCGTCGCGCCGCATGAACAGCTTGACCTGCTTGCGCTCGCGCAGGCGTAGCACGCCGAGCGCGATCGGCAGCAGCTCGTCCACCGGCGTCTGGAACAGCTCGTCGCGCGGGTAGGTCTCGAGGATCTCGATGAGGTCCTTGCCGTCGTGGCTCTCGGGGGTCAGCCCCGCCTTGTCGAGCACCTCGGCGAGCTTGCGCCGCAGGACGGGGATCCTGGAGATCGACTCGTTGTAGGCCACGTGGGTGAACAGGCCGAGGAAGCGCCGCTCGCCGATCACCTCGCCCTCGGGCGAGAAGACCTTGACCCCGACGTAGTCGAGGTAGGCGGGCCGGTGCACGGTGGCACGGGAGTTGGCCTTCGTGATGATCATCAGCTGCTTCTCGCGGGCCTTGGCGCGCACCTCGGGCGGCAGGGCGGAGAAGCTCTGGGAGCCGGGCTTGTCGTCGCGCAGGATACCGAGGGCGGCGCCGGGCACCGCGCGCAGCGCGTCGCCCTGCTCGGACGCCTCCAGCCGGTACTCGCGGTAGCCCAGGAAGGTGAAGTGCCCGTCGGCGAGCCAGCGCAGCAGGTCGATGCTGTCCTCGACCTCCGCGGGCTCCAGCGGCGGCGGGTTCATCGACAGGTCCTCGGCCGTCTGCACGGCGACCGACCGCATCTTGCGGAAGTCCTCGACGGCGTGCCGTACGTCGGACAGCACGCGCTGGAGCTCGGTCTCGAGCGACTTGAGCACCGCGGGGTCGGCCTGCCGGTCGATCTCGATGTGCATCCACGACTCGACCAGCATCATGCCGGTGACGGCTTCCTGCTCCTGGGTGAGGATGCGGCCGGTCATGTCGCGGCGGACCCGCAGCTGCGGGTGGACCACCAGGTGGACGCCGATGTCGTGCCGGTCGAGCTCCATGGTGACCGAGTCGACGAGGAACGGCATGTCGTCGGTGACCACCTCGACGACGGAGTGGCCGGGGTCCCACCCGTTCTCCTCCACGGAGGGCGTGTAGGCCCTCACCAGCGCCCTGCCCTGCGGTCGCACCTCGGCAAGCTGCCGGTGCGACATCGCCGGGCCGTAGATGTCGACAGGATCACGGTCGAGAAGGTCCTCGGCCGCCACGTGCCGGTAGTACACGCGCAGGTAGGCCAGAGCCTCCTCGGGGCTCCCGTGGTCTCCGCTGCCCGCCGCGCAGATCTGCGCGGCGTTCTGGAGCAGCTCGTCCTTGGCCTCGTCGAGCGGCATTTCGCTCTCACTCCTTTGTGAGGGTTCGCCATATCGGATGCTGGTCACAACCAGCCTCTTAGTTCCCAAAGCAGGGGAAAATAGTGCAAGCGCGTACGTTCCCGCAGGTACGGCGCGCCTGTCGAGCCGCCAGTGCCCGACTTGGTGCCGATCTGCCGTTCGACCATCTGGACGTGACGCATGCGCCACAGCGCGCACGTCTCGTCATGGGTGAGCAGATCCTCGGCCAGTTGCCACAGGTCGTCGTACGACCGGCGGTCCCTCGCCACGACCAGCAACGAGGCCATGACCTCCTCGTCGGAGACCGGGAGGCCGCGCTGGGAGAGGGCGGTGAGGTAAGCATCCCACAGGGTGGGTTCCTCCAGCCGCCTGCGCAGCCTGGCGAGTTCGCCGTCGCCGGCGCGTACCCGCTCGAGGAACCGGGGATCCTTGGCTCCCGACAGGAACTCCAGCTCGCGGAACTGGACCGACTGGAAGCCGCTGGCCGGTGCCAGCTTCGAGCGGAACTCGAGGAAGTCCTGAGGGGTCATCGTCTCCAGGACCTCCACCTGCTCGACGAGGACACGCTCGACGGCGTGAACCCGTTTGAACAGGTGTCTGGCATGCCAGAGCTCACCCGCCGTCATCGCCGTCCTGGCGCCCTCCAGCTCGTGGAGCAGCAGCTTGAACCACAGCTCGTAGACCTGGTGGACGGTGATGAACAGCAGCTCGTCGGGCACGGACGACTGGGGTTGCTGCTGCTCGAGCAGGCTGGGGAGCCGGAGGTAGCCGCCGTAGGACAGGCGTGCGCCCTCCTCGCCGAAACTCCGGTCAGGAGGCATCGCTCCTGTCCCCACCACCGGGCACCTCCCCCACAAGCCCGGTCCTCGTTGACCGGACGTACCCGATATCACCCGAAAAGCCCACAGACGTCAACGTGACATCGGTATCGGGGGGTCGTCGTCCTCTGACGCCGTGGCCTGGAGCTTGAGACTGTCGAGCAGATCGGGAACCTCCTGCAGCTCCCGCAGCTCGGCCTGACAACGCGCGCACGAGTCGAGGTGGCGCTCGAACGACGGAAGGTCCGCCTCGTCAAGGACTCCGAGCACGTAGGCCGCCACCTCTGGATGCATCAGCCGGCAACCCCCTTGTCCCGCAGCAGCCCCCGCAGAGCCCTGATCCCGTAATAGAGCCTGGACTTGACCGTGCCCGGCGGGATCCCCAGAATCTCCGCCGCCTCACTAATCGTACGATCCCTGAGATAAGTCTGCTCGATGACCTCACGGTGTTCTCGCGACAGGCCGCGCAGCGCGTCGGCGACCACGATCGCCGACAGCGCCCGATCGCAGCCGTCGGAGACGGCGACGGTGTCCGCCTCGGGCGGTTCGACCTCGGGCGGCCGGGCGCTTCTCCGGCGCCTTCCGTCGATCACGATGCGGCGGGCCACGGTGAGCAGCCACGCCCAGACAAGACCGGGCTCCCACTGCAGCCGGTCGGAATGACGCCAGGCCCTGACCATCGTCTCCTGCACGACGTCCTCGGCCCACTGCAGGTCGTTTCCTGTGGTCTTGCGCACGTGGCGGAGCAAAGGCCCGCCGAACTGCTCATAGAGCGCCTGTATTCGGTGCTCCATGTCGTCGAGGTGACCTAGCACGGGGCACATCTTTACACCTTCGTTATCGCCTCGGTAGCCACTCCGATAACTCCAGTCATTTCTGACTATCTCGTCACTTGCCGTGAACTCCGGCGGTCGGAAGCGCGTACCTCCGACCATGCACAGGCTTCTACGCCGCATGCCCGCCGCCGGCGAGCTGCTCCTGCTGGGCGGCTTCGCCGTGGCGGCCGCGGTCACGGTGCTGCTGGTCATGCCGGGGCCCGCCGCTCTCACCTCGCCGGTGGCGCCGACCACCTCCGACCAGGATCTGCTGATCAAGGTACGGCAGGCGGGCCTGTGGGAGATCCCCACGGGGCAGCAGGCCCAGCAACGGGCGCTCAGCCGGCGGGTGAAGGACGTCGGCAAGCACCTCGTCGAGGACCATCTGAAGCTCGACAAGGAGGTCATCGCGGTGGCCTCCCGCCTCGGCGTGGTGCTGCCCAGCCAGCCCACACCCGACCAGCAGCGCTGGATGGCCCAGCTGTCCGCCAAGAGCGGCACCGCCTACGACAAGGACTTCGCGAACCTGCTGCGGGCCGCCCACGGCAAGGTCTTCAGCGTGATCGCCCTGGTCCGGGCCGGCACCAGGAACGACGAGATCAGGAAGTTCGCCACGACGGCCAACGCGTTCGTGCTCAAGCACATGACGTTGCTGGAGAGCACGGGGCTCGTCGACTACGAGGCGCTGCCCGAACCTCCGACGCCTTCGCCCGCTCCCGTCGCCATGGCGGCGGCCGATTCAAGGAGAGAGAACCAGTGATCGCATCCAGACGGCTGGCCGCGGCCATGTCGTCGCTGGCCCTGGTGGCCGGCGGCATGGTGTCCGCGGCCGTCATCCCCGCCCTTCCCGCCTTCGCCGACCACTGCGACCCCGCCGGACACCCCGAACAGAACCGGCAGGGCCAGAACCGGCGCCGCGGCCAGGACGACCAGGGGCAGGGCCAGAACCAGGGGCGTTCCCGCCCCGCCCCCTCCCCCACCGCGTCGCAGGGCGGCGGCGACTGCGCCGACCTCGGCCCGTTCGTGACCGACTTCGTCGACATCCGCGCCGTGCCGCCGGGCGGCGACATCCTGGCGGGCCCCAGGTCCGGTTCGCGCGGCACGTTCGTCTCCCAGTGCGGCACGAACGGCAACCGCCACAACAACCCCGACAACTTCATCGTCGCCCCCGGCGTCTCCAACGGCGCCCACCACCTGCACGACTACGTGGGCAACCTGTCCACCGACGCCTTCTCCACCGACCAGTCGCTGGCCGCGGCGGGCACCACGTGCCGCTTCGGCGACAGGTCCACCTACTTCTGGCCCGTCCTCAGGAACAGGAAGATCGACGACAACGTCGGCGACCCGGACGGCAACGTGGGCCAGGTGCTGCGCCCCCGCCAGGTGATCATGCAGTTCTGCGGCAACGCGGCGAGCCGGGTCAGCGCCATGCCCCTGTTCCTCCGGATGATCACCGGTGACGCGAAGGCGGCCACGAACGGCGGCGCCGACGCGCGCGCCGCGTGGACGTGCGCCGGCTTCACCGACCGCGTCACCACCAGGTACCCGCTGTGCCCACGCGGGAGCCTGGTGCTGCGCGTGCTGGACTTCCCGAGCTGCTGGGACGGGCAGAACACCGACAGCGCAAACCACCGGACCCACGTGGTCTTCCCCGGTCAGGGCGGTGCCTGCCCGCAGGGCGCCAGGGCGATCCCGCAGCTGCGGATGATCCTCGCCTACAGCGTCCCGCAGGGCCCGTCCTACGCCCTCGACGCCTTCCCCGAGCAGCTGCACAACCCGGTCACCGACCATGCCGACTTCGCCAACGTCATGCCGGACCGGCTGATGGCCTTCGTCGTGAACTGCATCAACCGCGGCAGGCGCTGCTAGCTCGTCCGTCGACGACTTCCCGGGCGGCACACCTCACCCATCTCCTGGGAGGGAATCGATGCTCCACCGCAAGCAGCCGCGCCACGCGGGGCTGGACGCCAGGCGGCTGCGCCTGGGCGCCACCGCGTCGCTGACGGCGCTGATCCTGTCGGCCGTCGCGCTGGCCCGCACCGAGCGCGGGATCCAGCTGCTCGCCGGCGGCCTGGGTTTCCTGGAGTTCTACGTGGGCGTGTTCGCCCTCGTCACGCTGACCGCCACCGTCGCGCTCGGGCTGGTCGCCACCGAGCGCGTCTTCCTCACCCCGCCCAACCGGGTCCGCGCCCAGCTCGTCCACCGGGTCGCGGCGGCGGCGGGGATGGGCTTCCTGCTCGCGCACGCCGCGCTGAAGTCGTCCTCGCTGACCGGGCTGGCGGCGCTGGCCCTGTTCGCGCTGGCCGCGACGACGGGGATGGCGCGCGGCTGGTTCGCCCGCACGCCGCGACCGTGGCTGTGGCGGGTGCTGCACGGCGCCGCATACCTGGCCTGGCCGGTCGCCGTCCTGCACGGGCTGACCGCGGGCCGTACGCCTGCCGGGTGGGTGGCGTGGTCCTACGTCGGCTGTCTGGCGGCGGTCGTGTCCGCGCTGCTGGTCAGGGCGGTGGCGACGCTGCGCCGGCCGCCTGCCGTTCCGGAGGCCGTGGCCGAGCCCAGGGTGGGCGAGCGGGTCGCGGGCGAGCTGGTCGTGGGCGAGCTGGTCAGCCTCGACGACCTGCGCCGAAGGAGGGCGGGATGATCCCGCACCGGGTGCCGCGCGTGCTGCGGCTGGCGCCCGCCAGGCTCACCGCGGGCCTCGACCACTGCAGGCGGCTCGACCTGCCCGCGCACCGGGCGCTGCACGGCGAGCCGGCGCGGCGCGACCTCGACGCGCTCATCGCCATGGCCGAGGGGGTGGACCTGCGCGGTCGCGGCGGGGCCGCCTTCCCTTTCGCGCGCAAGCTCCGCGCGGTGGCTCCCGGCGAGCGGGTGGTGCTGGTCAACGCCGTGGAGGGCGAGCCCGCCAGCGCCAAGGACGCGATGCTGCTGGTCCGCGCCCCGCATCTGGTGCTGGACGGCGCGCTCCTGGCGGCCGAGGCGCTGGGGGCGCGCGAGGTGGTCGTCGCCGCCGTCGAGGGGGACGTCGCGCACGCGTCCATGATCGCGGCCATGGAGGAACGGCGCGCGGCGACCGTGTCGGGAGCGGCCGAGCGGTACGGCGGGCGGATGCGTGTGGCCGGCCTGCCCGAACGGTTCATCAGCGGGGAGGGCGGCGCGCTCGTCCGCGGCGTGAACGGGCTCGACGCCGTCCCCGCCGGGCGGCGGCGCAGGGCGACGGAGGAGGGCGTCGGCGGCCTGCCCACGCTGCTGTCGAACGCGGAGACCTTCGCCCAGCTCGCCGTCCTGTCCGAGCTGGGCCCGATCGGGTACGCCGAGGTGGGCACGCCGCGCGAGCCGGGCACCGTCCTGCTCACCGTGGGCGGCGAGGCGGTCGTCGAGGTGATGACCGGCGTCCCCCTGGCCACCGTGCTGGAGGAGTGCGGGCTCGACCCGGGTGAGGGGGTGCTGGTCGGCGGCTACCACGGGGCGTGGCTGAGCACGCGGGCCGCGCAGGCGGCCGTGGTCTCCCGCGAGGGGATGCGGCTGGCGGGCGGCGTGCTGGGGGCCGGCATCGTGGTGCCGCTGCCCGCGACGACCTGCCCGCTCGGCGAGGTGGCCAGGGTCGCCGCCTACCTGTCCGCGCAGTCGTCGGGGCAGTGCGGCCCGTGCCGCCTCGGGCTGCCCGAGGTGGCCAGGGCGCTGTGCGCGCTCGCCGAGGGCGCCGGTTCGGCCGACGAGGTGCGGCGCGCCGTCCGCACGGTGGAGCGCAGGGGCGCCTGCTTCCACCCCGACGGGACCGCGAGGTTCGTGCTGTCGGCGCTGGAGGCCTTCGCCGCCGACGTCGAGCGGCACGAGGAGCGCGGCTCGTGCGGGCGGCCCGTCCGGGGCGCGCTGCCGCTGAAGGAGGCCGGGCAGGAGCCGCGCTACCGGCTCGACGTCGACTGGACCCGCTGCCAGGGCCACGGCCTGTGCGCGCACCTGCTGCCGGAGTTCGTGGAGCTGGACGGCCACGGCTATCCGTCCTTCCGGCAGGTGCCAGGGTGGATGGGCAGGGAGGCACGGAGGGCCGTGGAGATGTGTCCTGCTCTCGCCCTCCGGCTGGTGCCGGGCCAGTGATAGGAACGTGACCAACCGGCCGCTCCTTTCGTGCGTCTCACCCTTCGGTTCAGCAGGACTACAGGGAGATCACATGGACCGCCGCAGCTTCCTCCGCACCGCCGCCTTCGGCGCGCTGGGCACGTCCTCCGCCGTGGCCGCTCCGGCCGCGAGCGCGCCCGACTGGACGGCGCTGGGCAGGAACCTCGACGGTCGGCTGGTACGGCCGGGCGACGCCGGTTACGACGCCGCCCGCCGCCTCTACAACCCCACCTTCGACACGGTCAGGCCGCGCGGCGTCGCCTACTGCGCCACGCCGGCCGACGTCGCCGCGTGCCTGGCCTTCGCGCGCAGGGAGCGCGTCCCGCTCACCTCCCGCTCCGGCGGCCACTCCTACGCGGGCTGGTCCACGGGCCCTGGCCTGGTCGTCGACGTGTCGCGGATGAACACCGTCAGCTACCGCTCGGGCCTGGCGACCGTCGGCGCGGGCGCCAAGCTGATCGACGTCTACGACGGGCTGAACGCCAGGGGCGTCGGCATCCCCGCCGGCAGCTGCCCGACGGTCGGCATCGCCGGGCTCACACTCGGCGGCGGCATCGGCGTCGTGTCCAGGAAGTACGGCCTGACCTGTGACGCGCTGGAGTCGGTGCGCATCGTGACGGCGGACGGGCGGGTGCTGACCTGCGACGAGAACAACCACAGCGACCTGTTCTGGGCGTGCAGGGGCGGCGGGGGCGGCAACTTCGGCGTGGCGGTCTCCTTCACCTTCCGCACCCACCCGGTCGGTGACGTCACCGTGTTCTTCCTGCACTGGCCCTGGTCGAAGGCGGTGTCGGTGGTGAAGGCGTGGCAGTCGTGGGCGCCGGCGGCCCCCGACGCCATGTGGTCGACCCTCCACCTCACCCGCGCGGGCGGCGACCTCGACGTGCAGGTCGCCGGGCTGTACGTGGGCGGCAGGACGGCCTGCGCGAAGCTGCTCGACGGCCTGGTCAGGGCGGCGGGAACGCCGTCGTCCCGGTACGTGGTGGAACGCACCACCATGCAGGCCAACATGATCATGGCAGGTTGCGCCGGCAAGACGGTCGCGCAGTGCCGCCGGATGCCCCGTGAGGCGTTCGTGGCCACCTCCCATCTCGGCTACGCGAAGCTGTCCACCGAGGGGGCCAAGGAGCTGGCGGCACGCGTCGCGCGCCCCGGCGGCCACTCGGTGCTGCTGGACGCCATGGGCGGGGCGATCGGCAGGGTGCGGTCCGACGCGACCGCCTTCCCCCACCGGCAGGCGCTGTTCAGCGTGCAGTACTACGCCGAGGGCTCGGACCGGGCATGGCTGCGCGGCACCCGCGAGGCGATGGGGCCTTACCTCGGCGACCACGCGTACGTGAACTACATCGACCCCGACATCACGCAGTGGCGGCAGGCCTACTACGGGGCGAACGCGGCCAGGCTGGCGGCGGTGAAGGCGGCCTACGACCCCGGCCGGCTGTTCGCCCTGCCCCAAGGGGTGTGACCGGCGATCTTCGAAAATGGGATGATCTTCATCGGGCCCGGGCGCGATAATGACCGGCATGCGCCACCTGCCGATCTTCGACCTGGCCGTCCGCACACCCAGGCTGGAGCTGCGCCTGCCGAGCATCGCGGAGCTCGACGCGCTGGGTGACCGGGCGGCCGAGGGCGTCCACGAGACGGGGTTCATGCCGTTCTTCGTCCCGTGGACGGACGCGCCGCCCGCCGAGCGCGCCCGCGCCGCCGTCCAGTACCAGTTCCGCGTGTGGGGCGCGTGGACCCCGGAGTCGTGGGCGTGCGAGTTCGGCGTCTTCCTCGACGGCGAGGTGATCGGCGTGCAGGGCGTGACGGCCACGGACTTCGCGATCACCGGCGAGGTGGGGACCGGGTCGTGGCTCGGGCGGCGCTTCCAGGGGCAGGGCATCGGCACCGAGATGCGGCGCGCGGCGCTGCACTTCGCGTTCGAGGGGCTGGGCGCGCGGTACGCCACGACCGGGGCGTACGAGGACAACGCGGCGTCGCTGGGGGTGACGCGCAAGCTCGGCTACCGGGAGGACGGCATCGCGATCCTCAACCGGCAGGGGACGGCGGCCACGCAGCGCCGGTTCCGCCTGTCCCGCGCCGACTGGACCCCTGCCGGGGACGTCTCGATCCACGGCCTCGAGCCGTGCCTGCCCTTCTTCGGCGCCGCCCCTGCCTGACCGCAGGACCGGCGCCGCCCCTGCCTGACCGCAGGACCGGTGCCGTCCCGGCCTGACCGCAGGACCGGTGCCGTCCCGGCCTGACCGCGCGACCGGTGCCGTCCCGGCCTGACCGCGGGCCTCAGGGAACGGCACCGCGCCACGGCCCGCCCGGTCAGGGCTTGAAGTGCTGCAGCACCTCAGGGTTGGCCATCGCGTCGCGGTTGGCGGCCTGCTCGACGGGTGTCCCGAGGAGGATCTTCCGTACCGGCACCTCCAGCTTCTTGCCTGACAGCGTGCGCGGGATGCCGGGCACCGCGATGATCTCGTTGGGGACGTGCCGGGGTGACAGCTCCTCGCGCAGCGCCGCCTTCAGCCGCGCCTCCAGCTCGGGTGTCACCTCGCCCTCGGCCAGCGTCACGTACAGCAGCAGCCGCCCTTCCTGCCCGAGCTGTCCCGTGTCGATGACCAGGCTGTCGGCGATCTCCGGGAAGCGTTCGACCACCCGGTAGAACTCGCTGGTGCCCATCCGCACGCCGCCCCTGTTCAGGGTGGAGTCGGACCGCCCGTAGATCACGCAGCTGCCGTCCTGGTCGATCTTGATCCAGTCGCCGTGCCGCCACACGCCCGGGTAGACGTCGAAGTAGCTGTCGCGGTACCGCTCGCCCGACGGGTCGTTCCAGAACATCACCGGCATGGACGGCATGGGCCGGGTCAGCACCAGCTCGCCCACCTCACCGATGACCGGCTCGCCGGCGGGGTCGAACGACTCCACCCGCGCGCCCAGCGACCGGCAGGGGATGACACCCGCGCGGATCGGGTGCAGCGGCGTGGCGCCCACGAAGCCGGTGCACACGTCGGTGCCGCCGGAGAACGAGCCCACCGGCACGCCGGGCAGCACCTCGGTGAGCCAGGCGAACCCCTCGGGCGGCAGCGGCGAGCCGGTGGACCCGATGCCCTTCAGCGCCGTCAGGCCCGCGGGCCGCTTGTCGGCCTTCATGCACGAGACGATGTACGGCGCGCCGGTGCCGAAGTACGTGACGTTCTCGGCCGCCGCGATCGCCCACAGGTCGGTGGGCGCCCCGTCGTACAGCACCACGGTGGATCCGACCAGGAGGCCGCCGATGAGGTAGTTCCACATCATCCAGCCCGTGGTGGTGTACCAGAAGAACACATCGCCCTTCCCCAGGTCCTGGTGGAAGGAGAGCGACTTGAGGTGTTCGAGCACGACGCCGCCGTGCCCGTGCACGATCGGCTTGGGCAGCCCGGTCGTGCCGCTGGAGTACAGGATCCACAGCGGGTGGTCGAACGGCACGCGCTCGAACTCCAGCGGCCCCTCCTCCGCGCGCAGCCCCTCCCAGCCGAGCACCTCGCCCTGCGGCAGCGCGGCGGCGGGCGCCGGGTGCTCGGCGCCGGGCGCGGCCGGCTCGGCCGGCCGCGGGGGGCGGCCGCCCGGTGCCGCGGCGAGGTAGGGGATCCAGACGGTCGCGCGCAGGGACGGCAGCGCGGCCACGATCTCGCCGACGGCGGCCGACCGGTCGAAGGACTTGCCGCCGTACCGGTAGCCGTCGACGGCGATCAGCACCTTGGGCTCGATCTGGGTGAAACGGTCCACGATGCTGGGCACCCCGAAGTCGGGAGATCCGGCCGACCAGATCGCGCCCAGCGAGGCGGTGGCGAGGAAGGCGACGAGCGCCTCGGGGATGTTCGGCAGGTAGCCGGCGACCCTGTCGCCCTTGCCGACACCCAGCCTGGCCAGGCCCCGCCTGACCCGTGCCACCTCCTCGCGCAGCTCGGCCATGGTGATGACACGGCGCGTGCCGTCCTCCGCGTGGAAGATCACGGCGGTGCCGTCCTCGCGGCTGAGGGCGTTCTCCGCGTAATTGAGCGAGCTGCCGGTGAACCATTCGACGCCGGGCATCGTCCCAGTCATGACGGGCCCGTCACCACGCTCACCGATCACGCCGAAGTAGTCCCAGATCGACGTCCAGAACTCCTCGGGGTTCTCGACGGACCACTGCCATGCGTCGTCGTAGTCCGCGCGCCCGACGCCGGACAGATAACGGGTGATCCTCGCGTTCGCCACCACGGACGGCGTCGGCTCCCACAGCAGTGCACCTTCAGCAACCATGTGTCCCATCCTGTCGTCGCGAGAGTGGAAAGTCATCATCGCCGCCCACACATCCCCCTACGCGCGTAGGTGGTCCACCGCCATACGCGCGGCCGTGCCGATGACCGCGTCGGCGCGCGGCTGGTTGAGCGCGGGGCTGAAGGAGCGGGTGAAGACGGCCACCGCGTAACGGCCGCCGTCGGGATACTCCACCACGCCCACCTCGGCGCGCATCGTCGGCAGCGTGCCCGTCTTGCCGCTGACCGCCACGTCGTCGTACGGGAAGCCCGACGACAGCCGGTGCGGCCACACCTGCAGCCCGAGCAGCCGCCGCATCCACGCGCACTGCGCGGGCGAGGCGGCCTCGTCGCGCCAGATCATGGCGAGCAGCCTGGTGATCTCCTCAGGCGTGGTCCGGTTCGTGGCGGCGGGGTCGAGCACCCGCAGCCGGGCGAGCGTCTCGGGGTCGGCGATCGGCACCTCGGAGCCGGCGTCCTCCTTCAGCTTGGCCAGCAGCGCGGCGCAGTCGTCGATCACCCGCGTCCGCCGGAGCCCGAACGCGTCGAGCATGGCGTTGACACTCTCCAGCCCGATGCCGGCCACGACCGCGTCGGCCGAGGTGTTGTCGCTCACCGCGATCATCAGGTAGGCCAGGTCGCGCAGCGACATCGTGACGTCGTCGAGCATCGCGCCCACGCCCGTGTCGCCGGCCGTACGCGTGGTGACGGTCACGTGCCGGCGCGGGTCGAGCACGCCGGTGTCGGCCTGCCTGGCCAGTTCCACCAGCACAGGCAGCTTGAACACCGACGCCATCGGCACCAGCTCGTCGGCGCGGTAGGACACCTCGGCGTCGCCGTCGATGTCGGTCGCGTGCAGCCAGCCGGCCACGCCCGCGCGGCGGAAGACCTCCTCCATGTTCATGCCAGGAAACCCATCGCCGGACGCCTCCTGACCTGCCGCGCGGGCGCGACGCCCTCCTCGGCCATCCCGCCACTCTCCTTCAGCGCTTGTACGGCCACCGTCGCGAAAGCCGCCACCTCGGGCGTCCCCGCCCGCCACGCCGTCGAGACCCGCCAGATCAGCGGCGAGCCCAGCAGCGGCCGCCAGATCACTCCCTCCGGCGCCAGCCGTTCGGCCTCACGCGGGCCGAACGCCACCGCCGAGCCCGCGAGCACCAGCCCCAGCCCGATCCCATGATGCACCTCCGCGGGGACGAAGCCGTGCCTGCGGCAGTCGGCGAGCGTCTCGGCGTGGGCGCCGGGCTCGCCTTCCTGCGGGAACAGCAGCAGCTCCCGGTCGGCCAGGTCCTGCAGGTGCACGCTGGAGGCGACGGCCAGCGGGTCGGCCTCGGCCAGCAGCACGCCGGCAGCCTGCACGAGCACCTCGCCGAAGCGCAGGCCCGGCGCGGTGACGGGATGGCGCACCACGCCGACGTCGATCGTGCCCTCGGCCAGCGCGGCCACCTGGTCGGCCGTCCACATCTCGGCGGGGGCCAGCCGCAGCTCCGGGTTCTCCTCGCGGAAGCGGGCCACGAGGGCGGCGATGGCCGTCGCTCCCAGGTCGGGAGGAAGGGCCACCTTGAGCGTGCGGGCCTCGCCGTGCCGGACGAGCTCGCGCAGGCGCTCGACGCGGGCGATCACCTCGCGTGCCTCGGGCAGCAGCAGCCGCCCCGCCTCGGTGAGCCGGACATGACGGGACGAGCGGTCGAACAACCGCACGCCCAGCTCCTCCTCCAGCCGCTTGATGCGCTGGCTGAGCGGTGGCTGGGCCATGCCGAGGCGGATCGCGGCGTTGCCGAAGTGACGTTCTTCGGCGACGACCGTGAAGTAGTAGAGGTGCCGCACAAGGTCCACGACCTGCGACCATATCGCAAATCGAATGAATATAGGCCTGATATCCCTATTGGACAGGACGGTCGGGCGTCTGGTCTGCTCGCCCGCATGCACGAACTCAGCAACCTCAGATCGGAGCGGAGGCGCAGGAGACGGTGGCCGCTGGTCACCGCGGGGCTCCTGGTGCCGCTCCTGGTCGGGGGCGGGGTGATCTGGGTGACGCGCACCGCGGGCTCCCCCGAGGAGACCGCGGAGTCGTTCCTCGCCGCCTGGTCCAGGCGGGACTACCCGGCCATGCAGGCCCTCGTCCACGCGCCCCCGCCCGACTTCGCCAAGACCTACCAGAGCTTCTTCAAGGAGCTCCGGATCACCTCCGCCGCCTTCGAGGTGGGCGAGGACGTGAAGGAGCTGGAGGAAGGCCGTGTCGTCCCCTTCACCGCCCGGCTGAAGGGCGCCGTCGACTGGACCTACCAGGGCCGGCTGCACGTCGGCGAATGGGACGGCACGTGGCAGGTCGACTGGTCGTCCACGTCCGTCCACCCGGAGCTCGGCCGCGGGGCCGTCTTCAAGCTGGAGGTCTCCGACCCGGAGACCGCCGCCATCAGCGCCGCCGACGGCAGGCGCATCGACGGCACGGACGCGCCCGGCTCGGTCCAGCAGCTCGTCGACGGGCTCAAGCAGACCTACAAGGACCGGCTGACCGGCAGCTCCTCCACCAGGCTCGACCTCTACCGCGACGGCAGGCGGGTCGAGACGGTGGCCGAGAAGGGCGCCACCGAGGGCACGCCGCTGAAGACCACCATCGACCTGCGCGTCCACCGGGCCGGCGCCGAAGCGCTCGACGGCGTCACCAAGCCCGCCTCGCTGGTGGCGCTGCGCCCCTCGACCGGCGAGATCCTCGCCGCGGTCAACAAGCCGGGCGGCTTCAACCGGGCGCTGCTCGGCAAGTACCCGCCGGGATCCACCTTCAAGGTCGTCACCGCCTCCGCCCTCGTCGCCGACGGCGTCGCGCCCGACAAGACCGTGAAGTGCCCGCCCGAGCAGAACATCGGCGGCTTCCCCTTCCACAACGCCGGATTCCACGACTACGGGACGCTGTCGTTCAGGAACGCCTTCGCCCACTCGTGCAACACCACCTTCGGCGCCATGGCGGTCTCGTCGCTGAAGGGCGGACGGCTGGGCGAGGTGGCGGCCGGCTTCGGCTTCGGCGCGCCGATCATGCCGGGCGTGCCGGCCGTACGGGCGGAGTACCCCGAGCCCAAGGACGACACCGACCTGGCCTCCGCAGCCATCGGCCAGGGCCGGGTCCTGGCCAGCCCGCTCAACATGGCCGCCGTCGCCGCCGCCATCGCGAACGGCACCTGGCGGCCCCCGCGGCTCGTCCCGGCCGACCTGGTGCCTCCCGGCGGCTCCGGGCCGCGCAAGCTGGAGCCCGAGGTGGTGCGGGCGCTGCGCGACCTGATGCCGGCGGTGGTCTCCGAGGGGACCGCCCACGCCGTACGGTTCCCCGCCGGGTCGGCGGGGAAGACCGGGACGGCGGAGTACGGCTCGGGCAAGGAGCCGCCCGCGCACTCGTGGTTCGTGGGGTATCACGGCGACCTGGCGTTCGCGGTGATCGTCGAGGGTGCGGGGGCAGGAGCGGCCGTGGCGGCGCCCGTGGCCGCCCGCTTCCTGCAGAACCTGGACAGGAGCGGCTGACGAGCCACCGGACCCCGCCCCGGCGCCCGCTCGCGGGACGGCCGGGGCGCGTGACCAGCCGGGCCGCCCCCGCACTCGCGGGACGGCCCGCGTGACCGGTCAGGAGCCGCCGGGAGGGCGGACCGACAGCGCGTGGTGGAAGACGTCGCGCGGGTCCCAGCGTGCCTTCACCCGCTGCAACCTGGCGTAGTTGTCCCCGTAGTAGAGCGTCGACCAGGGCACGCCCGAGGTGTTCCACGTCGGGTCGGCATGGTCGATGTCCGGGTAGTTGATGTAGGCGCCGCCGCAGTTGCCTCCGGGCACCGGCACGCCTCCCGTGGCCTCGAACGTCTCGCGGTGGAGCCGACGCACCCACGCCAGGTGGTCCGCGCCGTCCCGGGTCTCGTCCCATGCCACCAGGTGGATCACCTTGAGGATCGACGAGCGCTCCGCCGTGGCGGTCGCCGCCGGGTCCACCGTGTTGACCCGCCCGCCGTACGACAGGAGCCACAGCACGCCGTTCGAGGATGCCTCGCCCGCGGTGCCGAGGTGGTCGTAGGCGACGTCGGCCTGCTCGTCGGTGAAGCGCCTGCGCAGGTAGGCCGACTTGCCCTTGTACCGGCCCGACTCGGTGGCCTCGCCGAGCGACAGGGTGCGGACCGCCTGGAACCACGGCATCCGCTGGAACGGCGGGACGATCACCCCGGGGGTGACGCCGTCGGCGACGGCCGCGAAGTAGTCGCGCAGCAGCTTCTCGGCGCCCGGCACGGCGGCGTCGACCTGCGTGGGCAGGATGATCCCGCCGGGGTCGGCGCCCGCCTTGCGGCCGGGGATGAGCAGCGAGCCCCACAGGGAGGCGGCGGGGGTGCCGGGCGCGCTGTTGCGCTCGTGCCACTCGCCGTGGTTGCGCAGCAGCCTGCGGAACGACTCCTTGGTCATGCCGTCCCACGACCAGATGGCCACGCCGGACAGCACCTCGGCTGGCGGGCGCGGCAGCAGCCGCCTCGGGTCGTTCCCCCTGGCCCCCGGGTCGCGCATCCAGTAGCGGGTCACGACGCCGAAGTTGCCTCCGCCGCCACCGGTGTGCGCCCACCACAGGTCGTGGTTGGGGTCGGCGGGGTCGCTGGTCGCCACCACCGCGCGCGCCCTGCCGCCGCGGTCGACCACCACGACCTCCACGGCGTGCAGGTAGTCGACGGTCAGGCCGTCGCGCCTGGACAGCGGGCCGTAGCCGCCGCCCGCGATGTGGCCGCCCGCGGCCACGCCCCCGCACTGGCCGCCGGGGATGGTGACGCCCCAGCCGAGGTAGAGCGTGCGGTAGGTCCGCATCAGCGTGGCGCCCGCCTCGATGGCGAACGCGCCGCGCCGCTCGTCGAAGGAGACGCCGGACATCTCGCACAGGTCGATCACGACCTGCGCGCCCTCGCCGACGAAGTTCTCGTAGCAGTGCCCGCCGCTGCGGACGGTGACGCGGCGGCCCGCGCGGACCGCGTCGCCGACCGCCTTGACGATCTGCTCGGTCGAGCCCACGACGTGGAAGTGTTCGGGTCTGGGCGTGAAGCGCTGGTTCGTCCGGCGGACCGCCAGGTCCTCGTAGCGCGGGTCGCCGGGCCGTACGACGACGGGTCCTAACGGCGGCCCGCCCGTGGCCGCGGCGGACGTGGCGGACGCGACGGGATCGAGCGCCGCGGCGGACGCGACGGACCCGAGGGCCGCCGTGACCGCCCCGCCGCCGACCGCCGCGGTGGTGCCGATGAATCCCCTGCGGGTGACCTCACCCATGGTCGACAACCCCCTGGTGTGCGTGTGACGTGCTGTTCCTCGACGGTAGAGGCGGGGCCGTGGCGCGAGAATGGGCTCAGGCCCCCGGCAGGGGTGGGGATAGGTGCACCCGGTCGACCTGACGAAAGTCAGGGTCGGGACGATACGGACGGCAGAGGTGCCGGCGTGGGTCCGGCGGCCAGATTGGGGCCATGCGAAACACGATGACCGCCCTGCTCGCCACCACCGCCCTGCTGACCGTTCCCGCCGGTGCGGCGCGGGCCGACACCGCCTCCCCCGCCAAGGTGACCTTCGAGCTTCCCGCCCCCACGGGAGCGCACGAGATCGGCGTGCGCGAGGTCCACCTGGTGGACGCGGAGCGTGACCGGGAGCTCATGGTGAGCGTGTGGTACCCGGCCGGGCCCGGGGCGGAGCCGCGGGCGCCGTACCTGCGGGCCGCCGCGGCCGGATACTTCGACCAGGGCGCCCCGGCCATGGGCCTGCGGCCGGGGCAGGTGGACTGGGCCGCGGTCCGCACCCACGCCCGCCAGGACGCGCGGCCGAAGGGCCGGTGGCCGGTGGTGCTCTACTCCCCCGGCGCGGGCTCGCTGCGCGTGCTCGGAACCGCCACCGTCGAGGACCTGGCCAGCAGGGGGTACGTCGTGGTGACCGTGGACCACACCCACGAGGCGCCCGTCGTCGAGTTCCCCGGCGGCCGGCTGGAGGTCGCCAAGCCGTCGCAGGGCCTGCGCGCGAGGATGGAGACCAGGCTGCGCGACATCCGGTTCGTCCTGGACCGGCTGCCTACCCTGGACGGCCTCGCGCGGGCGATGGACCTGTCGAGGGTGGGCATGTTCGGCCACTCCTTCGGCGGGGACACCGCGGCGGAGGTGATGGTCGCCGACGGGCGCGTCGACGCCGGCGCCGACCTGGACGGCTGGCTCGCCTACGACGTCGACGGCCGTGCCCCCACGCGCGCCGCCGTCGAGGGCACCGCCCGCCCGTTCCTGCTGATGGGCTCGCCCGGCAGCACCCGCGACGGCCAGGGCAGGAGCCACCTGACCTCGCCGTCGTGGAAGTCGTTCTGGGAGCGGTCCTCCGGCTGGAAGCGCGACCTGTCGATGCCGGAGGCCATGCACTACAGCTTCACCGACCTGCAGTCGTTCCTGCCGCAGCTCGACGAGCGGCTGGACGTCGAGCCGGAGGTCCGCGCGAAGCGCATCGGGACGGTCGACCCCGCGCGCAGCGTCGCCGCCCAGCGCGCCTACCTGGGCGCCTTCTTCGACCAGTCGCTCAAGCACCGGACGCGCCCGCTGCTGCGCGGCGAGTCGCCCGACCACCCGGACGTGAGATTCGTACGCTAGGACGATCGGCCGGGCACCGCTGCGGGGTGCGTACCCGCGGTGCCCGGCCGATGCCATGGAATCGGCTACGGCGTGGCGTCCGCGCGGGCGTCGGACCACGACCACGAGGCCTGCACGCTCGTCCTGCCCGGCTTGTCCGGCGGGAGCAGGGGCAGGTACGGACGGAGCCACGCGCGGATCTCGTTGTCGATCGCCTCCGCCAGGTCGTGGCAGCTCACCAGGGTGCAGTGCTCGGGGTCCTTGGGGGCGGCGTGGGCGGCGGGCGCGACGGCCAGGCCCAGCAGTCCGACGGCCGCCATGGTGACGATGGTGCGCAGGACGGCGCGGGTGGAACGCATGACAGATCTCCTCCTCGATGGCATGTGGTGGGTCGAGGGGAGACGGCGGCCACGGAGCCGCCTCGGTGGTTCTACCGCGTGATCGATTCGCCCGAATCGCCGCTGCGGTGAAAAACGGCGTCAAGGGTGTCCCCCGCGACCGCCGGATGAGCCCGCCTTGCCGTCCCCGGGCCGGCCCGCGCGGTGCCCGGGTCAGCCTGCCTTGCGGTCGACCGGCGAGGTCAGGCTCGCCACCGCGGCCACGACCTCCGACGCGTTCGACAGGTCGGGCAGCACGATGTCGGCGCCCGCCTCCCTGAGCTCGGCCGCCGTCGACCGTCCCGACGCGATCGCCACCATCGCCGCGCCGCCGATCCGCGCCGCCTGCACGTCGCGGGTGGAGTCGCCGATCAGCACGGTGTTCGCCGCGGTGAACGGCGTGCCGTGGCGCTGCTTCGCCCTGCCCTGGGCGACCTGGAGCAGCGTCGCCTTGGGGTAGACCTCCTCGCCGTAGCCGCCGAGGTCGAAGTCGACGTACTTGTCGAGCCCGAACGCCTTGAGCTTGTGCACGGCGTTGCCCCTGATGGTGCCCGTCAGCACCGACTGGACGACCCCGTCGAGCCGGGAGACCGCCTTCAGGGCGTCCTTGGCGCCGGGCATCGTCCGGCCCTCCTTGGCCAGCCGCTTGCGCCGGTCGGCGAACGCGACGGCGAGCGCGGCCAGGAACCTGGGCAGGTGGTCGTCCTCGGCGACGATGCCGTTGACGGCGAGTGTCTCGAAGACGATCTCGGAGTCGGGCCTGCCCATGGCGGGGGCGAGCTTGACCAGCGGGCGCCCGGTGACCTGGCGGAACGCCTCGGCGTACGCATCCCTGGTGACGATCGCGACGTCGACCAGCGTGAGATCGACGTTCCACAGCACAAGGCGGTTGATGGCGGCCTCCCTGAAGTCCATGCCCAGGGTACGGCTCAGCGGCCCGGTTTCAGGCGTGCTTGAGCGCTTCGGTCAGGGTGTCGACCACGGGCCAGCCGGTCGCCTCCAGCTCCTTGCGGGGCGTCATGCCGCCGGTGTAGAGCACCGCCCTGGCGCCCACGTGGGTGGCCGCCATGCCGTCGTCGACGCTGTCGCCGATGACGAGCACCTCGGCGGGGTCGACCTGGATGGCGGCGATGTGGCCGGCCATGTGCTCGGCCTTCTCCCCGCCCGTGGTGCCGGTGAGCCCGTCGACCCTGGCGAAGTGCATGTCGATGCCGAACGAGGTGACGGTCGGCACCAGGTGGTCGTGCGGCGCCATCGAGCACAGCGACTGGGTGCCGGTCCAGTTCCGCAGCGACGCCTCGGCGTCGGCGGCCAGACCGCAGGCGGTCATGAGCCGGAAGTAGTTGTCGTGGAAGCCCTTGTCGAGCACGTCCCACTCGCCCTCGCGCAACGGGCGGCCCAGCAACCGCTCGTAGGCCAGCCAGATGGGTCGCGTGTAGACGGAACGGAATCCGTCGGCGGTCATCATCGGCAGGCCGTAAGGCTTGAAGAGCTCGTTCGTCGCGCCGACGACGGCATCGATGTCGTGGAAGAGGGTGCCGTTCCAGTCCCAGACGATGTGCTGCGTCATGCCCCTATTGTCGGGCATCAGGCCAGCAGGTCGGGGATTTCCTGGGTGGCGTACCACATGAGCTCGTGCGCCTCCGCGCCGTCGACGACGAACAAGGCGTCGTCGTCCCCGCCGTCGGCGGCGGGCAGGGCGGCGATGGCGGCCTCGATGTCGGCGGCGGCGGAGACGTCGTCGACGTGCACGGCGGCCACCTTGGCCATCGGCACCGCCTCGGCCAGCCGTACCCTGGCCCGCTCTTCCAGGTCGGCGCCCATGGACAGGGTCGCGTCGGGGACCTCGGCCGCCACGACGACCCGGCGTGGGGCGGCGGCCACGCCGTCGGCGCGGTCGGCGGCGAGCATGCGCAGCGAGGCGCGGGCGGCGTCGGTCAGCGCCACGTACTCCAGCTCCTCGGTGTCCCCTGAGGCGTACCACTCGGTCAGCGCGGGAGTGACCGCGTAGCCGGTCAGCGGGGCGGGGCCGAGCTGCCCTTCGGCCGCCGCCCTGGCAAGCGCGGGAAGGGTGCTCGGCAGGTATACGCGCATCGGGAACCTTTCACGACGTTAGGGGGACCATCATCGCAGGGGCAGCCGCAGCAGCGTCTCCAGCTCGGCGATCGTCGTGTCGGGGGTGGTGTGGTGGATGACGCCGATGCCGAGCTCCCGGGCGGCGACGATGTTGATCTCGAAGTCGTCGATGAAGACGCATTCGGGGCCGCGCAGCCCGATGAGGTCGAGGGCGTGCTCGAAGATGCGCGGCTCGGGCTTGCGCATGCCGATCTCGCCGGAGATGACGACCGCGTCGAAGACCTCGTCCCAGCCGTCGCGCGGGTACTCGTTGGCCCACGAGTTGGACAGCAGGCAGGTTTTGATCCCCGCTCCGCGCACCCGCAGCAGCATGTCGTACATCGCGTCGACCCGCTGGAAGCCGAGGAACATCCGGGAGAGGAGCCCTTCGGCCACGGGCGAGGTGCCGTCGATGGTGCGGAGCCTGGCCGCGAGGTCGCGCTCGAAGTCGGCGGCGCTGATCTCGCCGCGCTCGAGGGCGTGGACGACGCTCTCCTGCAGCAGCAGCTCCCGCATGACCGCCCGGTAATGGTCGCCGTCGAGGCGGTCGGCCGCGATCCAGCCGGCGACCGCCTCGGACATGCTCGTGGTGAGCACGCCACCCCAGTCGATCAGGACTCCCTTGACCATGAGGAGCAGCCTATATCCCCTGAATGGAGCCGGTCATTTCCCTCGATACCGTGACCTTCCGTCCAAGGCGACGAAGGGACCCGAGTGTCAGATCGGTTCGTACCACCAGGCCCCGAACTGTTCAAGCTCCCGCCCCTGTTCCCCGACGGACCGGCATGGCTGACCAAGCCCATCCTGACCGCACTCCTGCTCATCACCCTGCTGGCGGCGATGTTCATCGGGGACGCGATCGAGGGCAACCACTGAGCCACCAGAGGAGTCCGGTGAACCACGCTGACCGGTTCGCCGGACTCCACGAACGCGACTAACGGCTCGCGCGGACGATCGTGGCGGCCAGCCTGCGGTGCTCGGCCGAGCGCAGCACGTCGGCGGCCGCCGCGACCGAGGCGACCGGCGCCTGCTCCAGGAAGCCGCGCTTCCGGCGCAGCTCCAGCAGCCTGGTCACCGACTGGTCGAGACGCTGCCGCGAGATGCGGCCCGACTTCACCGCCGCCATGACCGCGCCGTGGGCCTTGGCGAAGTCGGGCGGCATGAGCAGCAGGTCCGCCCCGGCCAGGACGGCCCGCACGGCGACCTCGCCGTCGTCGTACTTCTTCCTGACGCCCGCCATGTTGAGCGCGTCGGTGGAGACGACGCCGTCGAAGCCCAGCCTGTCGCGCAGCAGCCCGGTCAGGATCGGCTTGGACAGGGTGGCGGGGTCGCCCGAGGGGTCGAGTGCGGGCATGACGATGTGGGCGCTCATGATCGCGTCGACGTCCGCGCCGATCGCCGCCTTGAACGGCGGGGCGTCCATCGTCGCCCACTGCGCCTTGGTGTGCTTGATCAGCGGCAGGCCGGTGTGGCTGTCGATGCGCGTGTCGCCGTGGCCGGGGAAGTGCTTGGCCGTCGCGGCGACGCCCGCGTCGTGGAAGCCCTTCACCGACGCGGCGACCATCCGCGCGACGCGGGCCGGGTCGTCGCCGAAGGCCCGCTTGCCGATGACCGGGTTCCTGGGGTCGAGGTTGACGTCGGCCACGGGCGCGAAGTCGAGGTTCACGCCGAGCGCCTTCAGTTCGGCGCCGGTCGCCGCCGCGGCCTTGCGGGCCAGGCCGGTGTTACGGGTGGCGCCCACGACAGACGCCCCCGGCAGGTCGGTGACCAGCGCGGACATCCTGGACACCAGGCCGTTCTCCTGGTCGGTGCCGATGAGCAGCGGCACACCCTTCGAGGCCTTCTGCAGGCCGTTGGTCAGGGAGACGACCTGGGAGACGCTCTTGATGTTCTCCGGGAAGAGGATCACGCCGCCCAGGTGGTACTTGGCGACCACCCGGGCGGGGGTGGCGGCGCCGAAGGCGTTCTGGTTGCCGTCGGAGGCGCTGTCGGCGGTGGTGCCGTGGAGGACCGGCATGAACAGCTGGCCGACCTTCTCCTCGAGGCTCATCCGGGCCAGCACCCGCTGGACGGCGCCCGCCCCGGCGGTCTCGGTGCCTGCCGCGGTGCCGGCCTCTGTGGCCGCCGGGGGCGTGGCGGGGGCCTGCGTGGACGGTTTCGCCGCTGGTGGAGGCATCTGGGGCGCCGAGCCCGCGGCGCCCGCCGAGCTCGCGCACGCCGCGAGGGAGGTCGCTATCGCCAGGACGCTTGCGGTACGGATGCCTCTCACCATGCCCCCAAGCTATCCGGCCCGCCGGTGTCACGCCGACCCAACGGCCCCACACCTCCCGCGCGAGGGCCGCCGACGCAACGGCCCCGCACCCTCGCGAGGGCCGCCGACGCGGCAGCCGCGCGGCCGGGCGGCCGGGCCGCTCCGGTCCCGGCGCGACGGCCGCCCGTCACTCACCGGCGGGACGGGATCACAGGCCGAGGTCGGCCAGGCCGGGCAGCGCCGCGCGGGCCGCGTTCCTGGCGCCGGCGGCCGTCACCTGCCCCCGCGCCATCGCGGCCGCCCTGCGGCACTGGGCCAGCGAGTGCGCGGCCAGCCCCGCCCGTACGGCCGGCAGCGCCGCCGGGCTCATCGACAGCGTGGCCGCCCCCAGCCCCACCAGCACGCATGCCAGCGCCGGATCGGCCGCCGCCTCGCCGCACACCCCGCACGGCACGCCGTGGTCGCCGACCGCCGCCGCGATCAGGTCGAGGAGCGCCGGATGCCACGGGTCCTGCAGCGCGCTCAGCGCTCCGACCTGCCGGTCGGCGGCGAAGGCGTACTGGGCCAGGTCGTTGGTGCCGATCGACAGGAAGCCGACCGTGGCGGCCAGGTCCTTCGAGCGCAGCGCGGCGGCCGGGACCTCGATCATCACCCCGACCGAGCCGAGCCCCTTGACCGTGCACTCGTGGACGAACCAGGTGGCCTCATCGACGGTGGACACCATGGGTGCCATCACCTGGAGCCGGTCGGACATCCCCGCGCCCGCGTCGGCGAGCGCCTGGAGCTGGTCCGTCATCACCTCGGGGAAGGCCCTGAACATCCGCAGCCCGCGCAGCCCGAGCGCCGGGTTGGGCTCGCGGCCGGTGGCCGGCAGGAAGGCGAGCGGCTTGTCGGCGCCGGCGTCGAGCGTGCGGACCACGACCTTGCCCTGCGGGAAGGCCTCGAGCACCGCCCGGTAGGCGTCGCGCTGCTGCTCGCGCGTGGGCGGGCTGGCCCTGTCGAGGAACAGGAACTCCGTCCGGTACAGGCCGACCCCCTCGGCGCCGCTGTCCACGGCCGCCTGCACGTCCGCGGGCCCGCCGATGTTGGCCAGCAGCGGCACCGGGTGCCCGTCGGCCGTCCTGCCGGGGCCGGTCGCCGCGTCGAGCGCTCGCGCCCTGGCCGCCGACAGGCGCCGGGCGTCGGCCACCTGCTGCTCGCTGGGCTCGACGGTGACCGTACCGAGGCCGCCGTCGACGAGCACGCGGACGCCGGGGCGCAGCGCGGTCGCGCCGCGCGCCGCCACGACCGCGGGCAGGCCCATCGCGCGCGCCAGGATCGCGGTGTGGCTGGTGGGGCCGCCCTGCTCGGTCACGAAGGCGGCGACCACGTCCCTGGTCAGCAGCACCGTGTCCGCGGGCGCCAGGTCCCGCGCCACCAGCACGTACGGCTCGGCCGCCGTCGTCGGCACGCCGGGCACCGGATGCCCGGTGAGCACGGCGATCGTCCGGTCCCTGACGTCCTCGACGTCGACCACCCGCTGGCCCATGTAGCCGCCCGCGGCGACGAGCAGGTCGCGGTACTTGCCGAAGGACTCGTAGACGGCCCTGGGCGCGGCAGTCCCGGTCTCGATCAGCGCGTCGACGCCGATGGCCAGGCCGGGGTCGCGGGCCATCAGCGCCTGGGCGGCGAGCACGTCCTTGGCCTCGCCGCCCGCCCTGACGCCGCGCGCCTCCAGCTCGCCGGCGACCTGTTCCAGCGCGGCGTGGGCCCGCGCCTTCTCCTGATCCGCCTCTCCCTCGTAGGTGGCGCCCTCGGGGGGTTCGGGCACCGAGACGGTCAGCACGTAGACAGGGCCCTGCCCGATGCCGGGACTGACCCCCACCCCCGAGATGGTCATGGCGCCGATGCGATCGCGGCCAGCTCTTCCACGAGCTCCTCCGCGCCTTCCCCATCGGCCTTGATCACGATCATCTCGCCCTGACGGACGTCGAGGCCCATCACCATCAGGATGCTCTTGGCGTTGACGGGCTCGCCGCCCAGCCTGCCCACGGTGACGTCGATGGGGGCCTTCGCCGCCGCCGTCACGAACGTCGCCGCGGGACGGGCGTGCAGCCCTACCTCCGCTTCGACGGTCACCTTGCGCTCGGCCATCGGGGCTCCTCCTAGGTGTGCCGGTCCAGACCAGCTGGACTCACGAAACAGCGGCCGGCCGACCGCGGGATCGGCGCCGGCCAGGTCCTCGCCGGCGTGGGCGGGTGGCCATCGCCATCCCTCTCATACCCGCCGCCTTGGCCGCGGCTATCCCCGCCACCGGGTCCTCGAAGACTACGCAATCGCCGCGAACCGCCGGGAGGTGGGTCGGGCGGACGGCGCGGCGCCCCCGAGGAGGTCGTGCGTCGGACGGCGCGGCGCGGTACCTACGCCCATTGGAACAGCTCGTCACCGACGTGGACGGGGCCCTGGGCGACGACGGTCACCGCCTCGGCCCGCGCGTCCAGCGCGACCACCGGGCAGACCGGGGAGCGCCCGCCCGCCTCGATGACGGCCGGGTCCCACGCCACGACCGGCTGGCCCGCGTCGACCCGGTCGCCCTCGGCCACGAGCAGCCGGAAGCCCTCCCCCTTCAGCTGCACGGTGTCGATGCCCAGGTGCACCAGCACGCCCCTGCCGTCGTCGCCCACGATGACGTAGGCGTGCGGATGCAGCTTCAAGATCTTTCCACCGATCGGGGCGACGGCCTTCCCTGGCCCGCGCGCCGGGTCGATCGCCGCGCCGGGCCCGACCATGCCCGCCGAGAACACCGGATCGGGCACGGCGCCCAGGCCGACCGCGGCCCCCTCGACCGGGGCGAGAACGCTGGTCATTGGTCCCCCCTGAACCAGAGCGCCGGCGGCGGGAGAACCCCGCCGCCGGCGACCTAGCCGATGATGTCCTCGATGTCGCTGGCGATCGTGTCGGCTTCGGGGCCGACCACGACCTGGACGACGTTTCCCGCGGCCATCACTCCGTGGGCCCCCGCTGCCTTCAGCGCCGCCTGATCGACTTTGGAGGCGTCGTGCACCTCGGTGCGCAGCCGCGTGATGCACGGCTCGATCTCGATGATGTTGGCCGCACCACCGAGCCCGGCGATGATCGCGTTAGCGTCCGCCGCCATGTGGTCCTCCCTCGTCGATACGTCTGTCTGACCAGGCTACTCAGGAGAAAGCGGCCATCAGCCCGCGGACCGTTTCTTTGCGCGGCTCAGCACCGTGCCGGCAGTCCGGCGGCCAGGTTTCTCATGAGTGGACGACCGCGAGTGATCAGTCGGTCTGGGTGACCTTGTTGAGCCCGCGCGGGGCGTCGGGGTCGATCCCGAGGCGCCGGGCCAGCGCCTCGGTGAGGAGCTGACCGGGGACGATCAGGCCCATCGGGGCCACCCATTCGGGCAGGTCGGGGCCGTTCAGCGCGGCCGTACCCGCCTGGGCCAGCGCCTGGCCGCCGCCCACGGTGTAGGCCGCCGCGCCCGCGCCGACCACGCGCTCGGCCAGGGCGACCGTACCGGCCAGCGTCGGGCTGTTCTCCGCGGCGACCAGCAGCGCGGGGGTGTCCTCGTCCACCACCGCGATCGGGCCGTGCAGCAGGTCGGCGTAGGACAGGCCCATGGCGTGCAGGTAGCAGGCCTCCTTGAGCTTCAGCGCGGTCTCCAGAGCGGTCGAGAAGGCCATGCCGCGCCCCGAGACGACCACGCCCGGCTTGTCGGCCAGGCCCTCGACGACCGCCTCCAGGTCTCCCGGCTCGGCGATCAGCTTCTCCACCGCCTCCGGCACCCGCTGCAGGTCGGCGGCGTCGACATCCGCGCCGAGCCCCAGCGCGAGAACGGCCAGCGCCGCGAGCTGCGTGGTGTAGGTCTTGGTGGCGGGGACCGCCTTCTCCTCGCCGGCCAGCGTGACCAGGGCGACGTCGGCCGCCTGGGCGAGCGGGCTGTCCTCGCCGCCGTTGGTGATGCCGACGGTCTTGGCGCCGCAGTCCTTGGCCCAGGCCAGCGTCTCGACGATCTCCTCCGTCCTGCCGGACTGGGAGATGGCGACGGCCAGCACGCCGTCGAGGTCGAGCTTGCGCCGGTAGGTGGTGGCGATCGACGGCGCGGCGAGGGCGGACAGGCGTCCGGCGTGCGACTCGATGAGATAACGGCCGTAGACTGCGGCGTTGTCGGAGGTGCCGCGCGCGATGAACAGCAGCTGCCTGGTCTGCTCGCCGAGCGCCTTCACCTCGTCGACCCGGGGAAGCAATGAGTCCAGGGTGGCCCGCAACGCGGCCGGTTGCTCGGCGATCTCGCTGCGCATCTTCGTGGTCATCGTGTCCCCATCGCTTGACTGGCTGTTCCGGCATGTGGTCTAGTCCGGACTAGACCAGTACGAACCATAACTCATCGCCCAGGTCAGATCGAGGGGAGGATCCGTGGCGCACATCGATCCGGACAGCCCGGTGCCCAAGTACTTCCAGCTCCGCGAGATCCTGCTGGATCTCATCGACAGCAACGAGCTGAGCATCGGCGCGGCGATCCCGTCCGAGCGCGAGCTCTGCCAGCGTTTCGGCCTGTCGCGGATGACCGTCCGCCAGGCCGTCGACCACCTGGTCTCGGAGGGCCGGCTGCACAGGGTGCCAGGGAAGGGCACCTTCGTCGCCAGGCCGAAGATCGAGCTGGCGCTCCAGCTCACCTCCTTCACCAACGACATGCGCGCCCGCGGCCTCGAACCGGGCTCCCGCGACCTCGACCGGCGCATCGTGCGCGCGAGCGCCCACCTGGCGAAGGAACTCGGCATCCAGCCGGGCGAGGAGGTCCACTTCATCGAACGGCTGCGCACCGCCGACGGCGAGCCGCTGTCGATCGAGCGCGCCCACATCCCCGTCTCGCTGGCGCCCGACCTGGCCGACCACGATCTGACGGGCAAGTCGCTCTACCAGCTGCTCGAGGCGCGCTACGGCATCGTGATGGACGCCGGCGAGCTGACCATCGACGGAGGGATCGCCGACCCCAGCGACGCCGACCTGCTGAAGCTGCCCCGTGGCGGGGCGGTACTGCTGCTGCAACGCCGCTCCTTCTCCGGTGGGGTCTGCGCCGAGCTGGGCGTGTCCACCTACCGGGCCGATCGGTACCAGTTGCGCACCGTCCTGGAGATCCCCGCCCGTCGCGGCTGACCGGCTCGCAGGGGGTACGGCATGCTTGGGTCCTGCTCGTCACCCCGCCCCGCCAGGTCCCCCGGCCGGGCCTGGTCCTTACCCCCCACACTCCGGAGGAACTCCCGGTGACCGAGTCCGCCGCGATCCCTTCGCCGTTCGCCCGCTTCATGGCCGTGCTCCAGCGCATGGGCCGTTCGCTCATGCTTCCCATCACCGCCCTGCCCGCCGCCGCGCTCCTGCAGCGCTTCGGCCAGCCCGACATGCTGGGCGCCAACGGCGCCGAACCCGGAGGACTGGCCGACGTGGCGGCCTTCGCGTGGATGACCCACGTCGCCGAGGTGCTCGACGCCGCCGGAGCCGCCCTGTTCGAGAACCTGCCGCTGCTGTTCGCGGTCGGCGTGGCCATCGGGTTCGCCCGCAAGGCCGACGGCTCCACCGCCCTGGCCGCCGTGGTCGGCTACCTGGTCTTCGACCGCGTCACCAAGGTGATGTTCTTCGAGTCCGCCATCAGGGACACCGTCATGATCCGCCAGGCGGAGAGCCAGGGGATCAAGGAGATCATCAACTACGGCATCCAGAACCCGACCAAGGTGCTCGGCGGCATCCTGATCGGGCTGGTCACCGCGGTGCTCTGGCAGCGCTTCTACCGGATCAAGCTGCCCTCGTGGCTGGCCTTCTTCGGTGGACGGCGCTTCGTGCCGATCATCACCTCGATCGCGGCGCTGCTGATCGGCGTGCTCATCGGCTGGATCTGGCCGGTGCTCGGCGAGTGGATCGGCCAGGCGGGCCGGGCGCTGGCCGACGCGGGAGCCCTCGGCACCGGCCTGTACGGGTTCTTCAACCGGCTGCTGGTACCGCTCGGCCTGCACCACTTCGTCAACTCGATCGTCTGGTACGTCGTCCCCGAGTGCCAGGTCGGCGGGCGCACCTTCGCCGGCGACTGGAACTGCTACTTCGGCGGCGACCCCGGCGCGGGCGAGTTCATGGCCGGGTTCTTCCCTGTCATGATGTTCGCGCTGCCCGCCGCGGCCCTGGCCATCTGGCGCGCCGCGCTGCCGGGCAAGCGAACGGCGGTCGGCGGCATCATGCTCTCGGCGGCGCTCGCCTCGTTCGTCACCGGCATCACCGAGCCGATCGAGTTCGCGTTCATCTTCGTCGCGCCGGTGCTGCTCGTCGTCCACGCGGTGCTGACCGGGATCGCGATGGCGGTGACGACGCTGGTCGGCGGGCAGCTCGGGTTCGGCTTCTCGGCCGGGCTGCTCGACATGCTGCTGAACGCCGGCAAGTCCAACACGAACAACGTGGTCGGGATCCTGGTCATCGGGGTGATCTACGGGGCGGTCTACTACGTGGTGTTCAGCTTCCTGATCAGGCGGCTGGACATCATGACGCCGGGACGGGAGCCGGAGGTGGACGTCGACTCCGGCGAGACCGCCACCGTCTCCTCCTCCTCATCCA
Source organism: Nonomuraea sp. NPDC003804 (assembly GCF_040610675.1). Taxonomy (NCBI): domain Bacteria; kingdom Bacillati; phylum Actinomycetota; class Actinomycetes; order Streptosporangiales; family Streptosporangiaceae; genus Nonomuraea; species Nonomuraea sp. NPDC003804. Next base: position 76,647 of record NZ_JBEXMT010000014.1, on the reverse strand, counting down.
CCCCCGGGCCCCCGTCCGAGCCCCACACGCCATGACCCACCCCTCATGACCCACCCCCTATGACCCGCCCCTCATGACGCGTCGCCCTCATGACCCGTCGCCCTCGGGACACCCCGCCCGAGACCCGCCACAGGCCATGACCCACCCCTCGCGACCCGCCGTCCTCGGGCCATGCCGCCCGGGCGCCGGCTGCGCGCCCGTCGCCGTGCGGGAGGCGTTTCCGCAGGACGGGGCGTGGTAGATACCCCGCATCCCCCGTGACGATCTGCCGGGGGTGTCGGGATGAGCGAAACGACCGCCGACGGCCGCGCGTCCTTCTGGTCGGCCGTCCTCGCCGTGCTGCAGCGGATCGGCCGATCCCTCATGCTGCCCATCGCCGTCCTGCCTGCCGCCGGTCTGCTGCTCCGCTTCGGCCAGGACGACCTGCTCGGCCGTACCGACAACGCCTTCGTCGACAAGGTGGCCGTCATCTTCGCCGCCGCCGGCGGCGCGCTCTTCGACAACCTGCCGCTACTGTTCGCGGTCGGCGTCGCCATCGGGTTCGCCAAGCGCGCCGACGGCTCGACCGCGCTGGCCGCCGTGGTCGGCTACCTGGTGTTCGACCAGGTCACCCGCCGCATGTTCTTCTACTCCACCAGTGAGGCGGTCAGGGCCAAGGTCACCCTCACCCTCCAGGACCACAGCACGGTGATCAACCAGGCCGCCTCCGCCCAGCCGACGGGCGTCCTCGGCGGCATCGTGATCGGCCTGGTGGCCGCGGTGCTCTGGCAGCGCTACTACCGGATCAAGCTGCCCACCTGGCTGGCCTTCTTCGGCGGCAGACGGTTCGTCCCCATCATCACCGCCGTCGCCGCTCTCGGGCTCGGCGTCGTGTTCGGCATCATCTGGCCGCCCATCGGCACCGCGCTGACCGCCTTCGGCGACTGGCTGGCCACCCATTCCACCGTCGGCGCGGGCGTCTACGGCGTGGCCAACCGCCTGCTCATCCCGCTCGGCCTGCACCACTTCATCAACTCGATCGTCTGGACGGTCATCCCCGAGTGCACGGTGAACGGCGTGCACGCCGCGGGCGACCTCAAGTGCTACGCCATCGGCCAGCAGGGCGCGGGGATCTTCATGACCGGCTTCTTCCCGGTGCTGATGTTCGGCGTCCCGGGGGCGGCGCTGGCGATCTGGCGGGCGGCGCCCTCGCACAAGCGGGCGGCGGTGGGCTCCATCATGGTCGGCGCCGCGCTGACCGCGTTCGTCACGGGGATCACCGAGCCGGTGGAGTTCGCGTTCATCTTCGTGGCGCCGCTGCTGTTCGTCCTGCACGCGCTGCTCACCGGGGTCTCCATGGCCCTGCTCGCGACGCTGGACACCCGCCTCGGGTTCAGCTTCTCGGCGGGCGGCATCGACATGCTGCTCAACGCCACCAAATCGAACACCCACCACCTGGTCCTGATCATCGCGATCGGGCTGGTCTACTTCGTCCTGTACTACGCGCTCTTCAGCTTCCTGATACGCAAGTTCGACATCCTCACCCCGGGCCGGGAGCCCGACGAGGACACCGAGCAGCCCGCTCGCTGACATTCGACAGGCCGGCAATGGCCCGAAATACCGGCCGGAATGGATTCGGAACGGCAGGCACGCCATGCGCGTCCGCCGAAATACACGACAGGCTGGTGACCAACCGATCCAACTCGTCGTGATCTTCTTCGTTGATCCCCGCAAAAAGATCGGGAGAAGCGGAAAAGTTGGCGACTGATGTATCTGGGCTTGGGACCGAAAACTCCTTATACCGACGTTCTCCCGCATGAGGTTGGAGGTTTCATGGCATCACGGCTGCGTCCCGCTCCGCTCCCCCGCGTCACCCTCACCCCCGTCCCCGACCCGCCGTACGACGGGGAGCACCACGGTCCGGAGCCCACCACCCAGGGGTCGCTCGCCCTCGCCCCCGACCCGCTCCCGTTGGTCTGGGGGCCGCCCGGCTCCATCCCCGACGAGCGCCACCTGCGCCACCTCGGCCAGGCGCTCGCCGAGATCCTGGCCGGCCGCCGGCCACCCGAAACGGTCAGCGACCGGCTCACCGAACGGGCCTACGCCGAACTCGTCCGCGCCGGAAAGATGATCACCACCGGCGGCCGGCCGTTCGCGGGCGTTCCCCGCGTGACGCAGCCCAAGGAAGGGGTGGTGGAGATGTGCCTGCTGGTGCACTGCGGCGAACGCAGCCACGTACTGGCGCTCCGGCTGGAACGGCGCGGCGTCCAGTGGCTGTGCACCGACTTCGAGACCGCCTGACACCCCGGTAGTCCGAAACCACCGGACACGCCGGTACGGCGGGCCTCCCGCCCGCCGTACCGCCCTCTACCGACGCCCCGCGCCCCTACCCCACCGACGACCCTCCACACCCGACCTGCCCCCGCTTCCTCAGCCACCCCCCAGAACCCGGCGCCCCCGCAGCCCGCCGCTCCGGAACCTGCAGCCCCCCGCAGCCCGCCGCTCCGGAACCTGCAGCCCCCGCAGCCCGCCGCCCGGCAAGGACCCCGGCGCCCCGGCAGTACCGTGCCCTCGGCATCACGCCACGCCGGAACCGACCCACGCTTCCGCTACCCCCCGATGTGCGGCCGGTGGGCCGCATGCGAAAGGCCCCGCCCCCAGATGGGGACGGGGCCTCGAAACGCCGGCCGCTACGCCTCGACGTGCTTCGGGTCGCCGTGGCAGCGCTTGTACTTCTTGCCCGACCCGCACGGGCACGGCGCGTTGCGCTCCACGTTGCCGTAGGCGGCACGCTCGGCGGCCGTCGTGCGGACCTTGGTGTGCTCGACCTCGCCCGCCTCGCCGGGAGCGGTGTACTCCAGCTCGGTCGGCCGCTGCGGCCCGCGCAGGCCACGCGCGATGATCGACCGGGTCTCGGCGATCTCCGCCGACTCCTCGACGATCGGGTTCTCCTGCACCTCGACCTCGAGGTTGAACAGGTAGCCGACCGACTCCTCCTTGATGCCGTCGAGCATCGCGGAGAACATCTCGAAGCCCTCGCGCTGGTACTCGATCAGGGGGTCGCGCTGCGCCATGGCGCGCAGGCCGATGCCCTCCTGGAGGTAGTCCATCTCGTAGAGGTGCTCGCGCCACTTGCGGTCGAGGACCGACAGGATGACGCGCCGCTCCAGCTCGCGCATGGCCTCGGAGCCGAGCTCCTCCTCGCGCCGGTCGTAGGCGGCGAGGGCGTCGGTCTTGATCTTGTCGCGGAGCACGTCGGCCGACAGCTCCTCGCGGCCGCCCGCCCCCTCGACGACGTCCTCGAGGCTGATCGAGATCGGGTACAGCTCGCCGAACGCCTTCCACAGCTTGTCGAGGTCCCACTCCTCGGAGAAGCCCTCGGCCGTGGCGGCGCCGACGTACTCGTCGATCACGTCGGTGACGAAGCCGCGGACCTGCTCGTGCAGGTCGGCGCCCTCCAGCACCCGGTGGCGCTCGGCGTAGATCACCTTGCGCTGCCGGTTCATGACCTCGTCGTACTTCAGAACGTTCTTGCGGATCTCGAAGTTCTGCTGCTCGACCTGGTGCTGGGCGGAGGCGACGGCCTTGGTGACGATGCCCGACTCGATCGGCTGGTCGTCGGGGATGTTCATCCTGACCATGATCGCCTCGACGCGCGGCGAGTTGAACAGCCGCATGAGGTCGTCGCCGAGCGAGAGGTAGAAGCGCGACTCGCCGGGGTCGCCCTGACGTCCGGAACGGCCACGCAGCTGGTTGTCGATGCGCCGCGACTCGTGACGCTCGGTGCCGAGGACGTAGAGGCCGCCGAGCTCGGTGACCTCCTCGTGCTCGGTCTTGACCGCCTGCTTGGCCTTCTCCAGCGCCTCGGCGTAGGACTTCTCGTACTCCTCCGGCGTCTCGACGGGGTCGAGGCCGCGCTGGCGCAGCTCGGTGTCGGCGCGGAACTCGGGGTTGCCACCGAGCATGATGTCGGTGCCTCGACCGGCCATGTTGGTGGCCACGGTCACGGCGTGCTTGCGGCCCGCCTCGGCGACGATCGACGCCTCACGCGCGTGGTTCTTCGCGTTGAGCACCTCGTGCTTGACGCCCTGACGGGTCAGCATCTTCGACAGCCGCTCGGACTTCTCGACCGAGGTGGTGCCGACCAGGACCGGCTGGCCGGCGGCGTAGCGCTCCTTGATGTCCTCGACGACCGCGGTGAACTTGGCGTCCTCGGTGCGGTAGATGAGGTCGGACTGGTCCTTGCGGATCATCGGCCGGTTGGTCGGGATCGGGACCACGCCGAGCTTGTAGGTCTGGTGGAACTCGTTCGCCTCGGTGGCCGCGGTGCCGGTCATGCCGGCGAGCTTGCTGTAGAGACGGAAGTAGTTCTGGAGGGTGATCGTGGCGAGCGTCTGGTTCTCGTCCTTGATCTTCACCCCCTCCTTGGCCTCGATGGCCTGGTGCATGCCCTCGTTGTAGCGGCGCCCGTGCAGGACTCGGCCGGTGAACTCGTCGACGATCAGGACCTCGCCGTCGGCGACGATGTAGTCCTTGTCCTTCTTGTAGAGCTCCTTGGCCTTCAACGCGTTGTTGAGGAAGCCGACCAGGTGGGTGTGCTCGGGCTTGTAGAGGTTGTCGATGCCGAGCCAGTCCTCGACCTTCTCCACGCCGGACTCGAGCACGCCGACCGTGCGCTTCTTCTCGTCGACGACGTAGTCGCCGGTGCTGGGCTCGCCCGGGTTCTTGGCCTCGACGCCCCTGCGGAGGCGCGGCACGATCTTGGCGAACTCGGTGTACCACTTGCCCGACTGCTCGCCGGGACCCGAGATGATCAGCGGCGTACGGGCCTCGTCGATGAGGATGGAGTCGACCTCGTCGACGATCGCGAAGTTGTGGCCGCGCTGGACGCACTCGTCCAGCGACCAGGCCATGTTGTCGCGCAGGTAGTCGAAGCCGAACTCGTTGTTGGTGCCGTAGGTGATGTCGGCGGCGTACATCTTGCGCCGCTCCTCGGGGCTCTGCCCCGCGATGATCACCCCGGTCTCGAGGCCGAGGAAGCGGTGGATCCGCCCCATCTTCTCCGCGTCACGCTGGGCCAGGTAGTCGTTGACCGTGATGACGTGGACGCCCTTGCCGGTCAGCGCGTTAAGGTAGCTGGGCAGCACGCAGGTCAGGGTCTTGCCCTCACCGGTCTTCATCTCGGAGATGTTGCCCAGGTGAAGGTTGGCGCCGCCCATGATCTGGACGTCGTACGGGCGCTGGCCGAGCACGCGCCGCGCCGCCTCCCGCACCGCGGCGAAAGCCTCGGGCAACAGATCGTCGAGCGACTCCCCATCGGCGTGTCGCTGCTTGAACTCGTCCGTAAGCGCGCGCAACTCCGCGTCGGACAGGCTCTTGAAGTCGTCCTCGATGGAGTTGACCTGGTCGGCGATCCGCTTGAGCTTGCGCAGGACCTTGCCCTCGCCGGCGCGCAGAATCTTGTCGAGAATGGCTGGCACTTTGTGTAAAGCTCCTCGCAGGTCTACCCCGGCGGCCGCCAGGAGGAGAGGCTGAGACAAACTTCCCCATGGCCATCGTAGGCGGTTCCGCCACCAGACACAGCCACCGCGACTAGGAGGCCGCAACACCCGTCTGGGAGAATGGTCTTTCGGCAGAGCGTATGCCGATCTGGTTTGATCTCGCACCATTGACATGGCTCGGCGGGAAACATCTTCAGGAGGGATAGGCCATGGCAGATGGTCACAACCTTGGCAACCACGCCGGACGGGCGTCCTCGTGGCTGGCGGTCAGCATCATGCTGGCCGGGTTCACCGTGGGCGGTGTCGGCCTGACGATAGCCAACTGGATGATCGTCTGGGTCGGTGTCGGGATCTTCGTGCTCGGCGGGGTCCTCGCCCTTGTCTTCGACATCTTCTCCGACGTCGTCATCGACGCGCCCCGTGTCGGCATGCGCGCCGAGGACCATCGCTGACGAACTCCGCCGACGGCGGGCGGCAGGGGATCCAGACCCCGCCGCCCGCCGTCGCCGTTCCAGGACCGGCACCGGGCGTCGCCCCCGGCGTCCGCCCGACGCCGGTGCCGATGCCGATGCCGATGCCGATGCCGATGCCGGTGCCGACGCCGGTGCCGACGCCGGCCGACCGTTGTGCGGCGGGTGGTCACCCGGCGCGGACACCTCCCGACCGGCGTTTCCCTGACCGGCAGACGTGCCCCCTTACCGGCAGACGCGCCCCCTGACCAGTAGACGCGCCCCCTTACCGGTGGACGTGCCCCCTTACCGGTGGACGTGCCCCCTGGCCGGTGGAGGCCCGGGGGTCCATGTCGAGGCGCCGGTCGTGGTGGCGATCCGTGGCGCGACGGGTGAACGGCGTCGCGGTCCCCTGGGCGCGGTTTTCTGTCGGTGCCCGCCGTTACGATCGCGGCATGCTGTGCCGTACCCCCGGATCCACGACATGACCGAGCTGAGCGCCGACGACGCGCGCCGCCTGATCCTGCGCGCCCAGGGTTTCCTGGGCGCCGAGGGAAGGCGCGGCGGCGTGCAGGGGATGCTGCGCAGGCTGGGCGCCGTCCAGCTCGACACGGTCTCCGTCCTGGCCCGCTCCCACGAACTGGTCGCCTACGGCAGGCTGGGCGCCGTCGGCAGGACCACCGTCGAGCGCGCCTACTGGCACAACCCCGCCCGCAGCTTCGAGTACTGGTGCCACGCCGCCTGCATCCTGCCGATCGAGCACTGGCCGCTGTACGGCTTCCGCCGCCGCGCCTACCGCGCGCGCCGGCAGCGCTGGCACGAGGTGCCCGCCGACTACGAGAAGGTCCTTCACCAGGTGCGCGACAGCGGCCCGGTCACCACCTCCGACATCGGCGGCGCCAAGAAGAGCGCCGAGTGGTGGGACTGGTCCGACTCGAAGATCGCGCTCGAGTGGCTGCTCGACATCGGCGAGCTGGTCTGCACCAGGCGCGTCGGCTGGCGCAGGGTCTACGACCTGGCCGAGCGTGCCGTCCCCGCCGACCTGCTCGGGCAGGAGCTCACCGACGAGGAGTGCGTCGTACGGCTGGCCGCCGTCGCCGGCGCCTCCCTCGGCGTGGCCACGCGCGCCGACCTGATCGACTTCCTCAGGTTGAGGGGCTCCTACGCCGCGCTGCTCGACCAGGCTCTGGCCGACGGCGCGGCCGGGCTGGTGCCGGTCAAGGTGGCCGGCTGGGCGCCGAACGGGCAGGCCGCCGACGCGTGGGCGAGCCCCGAGGTGCTCGCGTCTGAGCCGCGCGGGCGGCACCGCACCACGCTCGTCTCGCCGTTCGACTCGCTGATCTGGCACCGGGGCCGCACGTCGCGGGTGTTCGGCTTCGACTACACCCTGGAGCTCTACGTCCCCAAGGCGAAGCGGGTCCACGGGTACTTCACGATGCCGGTGCTGTCGGGCGGCAAGCTGATCGCGCGGGTCGATCCGGCGCGGGAGGGGCAGACGTTCGTGGCCAGGCACGTGTCGTTCGAGTCGCCGAGGGTGCGGCCGGCCGACCTGGCGGGGGTGCGGGAGGCGCTCTGGTCGGCGGCGAGCTGGGTGGGATGCACCGACGTGCGGGTGGAGCGGGTCACCTCCGAGGCGCACGCCAAGCCGCTGCTCGACGCACTCCCTCTCGCCCTGCCCGACCTCCGCTGACTCGCCGGACGGCCCGCCAACGGCAGCCCCGGACGAAGCGGGCGGCCCGCTGACGGCAGCCCCGGACGAAGCGGGCGGCCCGCTGACGGCAGCCCCGGACGAAGCGGGGCGCCCCGGAAAGGGGCGCCCCCGCTTGGTCACGCAGGGTGAGGGCGGAGCCTCAGGTGATCTCCAGCATGCGTTCGCGGACGGCGTAGACCACCGCCTCCATCCGGGAGTGCAGCTGTAGCTTGTCCAGGATGTTGCGCACGTGGTTCTTCACCGTGTTCTCGGAGATGAACAGCTGCTTGGCGATCTCGCGGTTGTTCATCCCCTTGGCCACCAGCCGCAGCACCTCCATCTCCCGGTCGGTCAACCGGGGTACGGGCAGCTGCGGCGGCCGCTCGGCCTCCTTGCGGCTCATGTTGGCGAACTCGGTGATGAGCTTGGCCGCCATGGCGGGGTTGATGAGCGACTGCCCCTCGTACACCCCGCGCACCGCGTCGGGCACCTCGTCGATCTGGACGTCCTTGAGCAGGTAGCCGGTCGCCCCCGCCTTGATGGCCTCGAAGAGGTCCTCCTCCTCGTCGCTGACCGTCAGCATGATGATCCGCGTGCTGGGCACCGACGCCTTGATGCCGCGGGTCGCCTCGATGCCGCCTTGGCGGGGCATCCTGACGTCCATCAAGACCACGTCGGGCAGAAGACGATCGGCGAGTTCGACCGCCTCCTGACCGTCGCTGGCCTCGCCGACCACCTCGATGTCGTCCTCGGCGGCCAAAGCCAGCGCGAGGCTGCGCCTGATCAGCTCGTGATCGTCAACGATCATCACGCGGATCGGGTCGCTCATGCGGCCTCCTCAGCGGACCGCATCTGCCTGATGGCTCGCTCGCTCACGTGGCCGAGGCGCGCCGCCCCGGCTCGCTCGCTGCGCTCGCTCACGTCTCCTCCTCGTGGGGGGCCAGAGCCGTTGAACCGCCATGATGCCAGGCTTTTGCGGTCCTGGGGTGGTCGAGAGGATCTTCGTTGGCGTAGTTCAGGGCTCGACGAGCCGCAACACGCCGTAGTTGTAGCCGCGCCGGCTGTAGACGACGCTCGCCTGGCCGCTCTCCTTGTCGCGGAACAGATAGAAGTCGTGCCCGACCAGTTCCATCTCGAGGAGGGCCTGGTCGATGGTCATGGGTTCGGCTTTGTGGAACTTCTCCCGGACGACACACGGCCCGTCGCCGTCCATCTCGATGGGGACGATGTCGTCATAGGCCTTGTCGTCGGGCAGGAACTCCTCTTCGGACTCCGCCGGGGCGGGGGCGGGTATGGCCTCCGGCGTCGCTTCGTACACATCGGCGAGTGCGGCTGTCAGCTCCGCCACGGAAGGGGTCGCGTGGTTGCCGTGATGCACCTTGCGCCGGTCGGCGATGCGCCGCAGGCGACCTTCCAGCTTGTCGAGAGCGAGGTCGAGGGCGGCGAATCGGTCGTCGGCCGAGGCCTCGGCGCGGACCGCCGGTCCTCGGGAGTGAATGGTCAGCTCGACACGCTCGCGCTGGTCGGCGAGGCGGGGGTTGCGCTCCTTCGACACCTCCACATCCACTCGGATGAGCTTGTTGTCCAGACGTTCGATCCTGGCCAGCTTGGTCGTCACATGGTCTCGGAACCGGTCACTCACTCCTGTGTGCCGTCCCTTGACGATGATGTCCATGCAACAGCCCCCCTTCGTCTAACGACTGAGACAGAGCGCCCGGCGACGTGCATGCCAGGCGTGGTCTAGTTTCACCGTTACCCTCTTTCGACACGTCGTCACCAATGGCTCCAGTGGCACCCGTTCGGCCGACCTGGTCTTCGACCCCACATCCGCCTGCTGAGGGGTTCGCGGCTCCGTGCCACTACTGCCCTTCTCTTCTTGGCGAGGGACATCTGGACCCTCGGGAAGGCAGGACTTACCTCTAAGCCGCACCGTGATCAGTCGACAAAAAGTCGCTTTACGTGGACCGTTTCGCCTGCGGCTGGCATCGGCTAGCAGAGCCGGGACCCCCGGCTCTGCGCAACCACGGACCCGAACGGGTGCCATGTCAGAACGCTATCCGCATCAGGACCGAATGTCAGCCTGAGGATCGCCCAAAAGATCACTTTCCGTGATTTTCTTCGGCTCCTCAAGGGGTAGATGATGCCCCCTTTGACGGTTGAACACACCTTTCGACCTGCCTCTCCAGACGGATGAGCTGCGCAGAAGGAAGGGACATGTGGCGAACCGGGGAGCCCACGGCTTTGGCGTTCTCTTTACCCTCCGTGAGGAAATCCGGTGGACCGCGTCGGCGTGTCGCGGCGACGGTCACCGCGGCGGCCACCTCCGCTCCCGTCTCACGTACCGCTCTGGCCGCCTCCGCGAGCGTCGCCCCGGTGGTGACGACGTCGTCCACGATGACCATGGACGCGCCTGAGCGGCCGCTCAGGCGGCCTTTACCCGCGGGGTCGACTCGCAGGGAGGAGGCGAGGTTGGCGGCCCGCTGCGCGGCGCTCAGGCCCGCCTGATCGGCGACCCTCCTGCCGTGCCGGAGGTCGGTGCGGAGAGTGACCTCCCGGCCGAGCCCGCCCAGCTGCCGTACGGCGAGCGCGGCCAGACGGCGGACCGGGTCGTGCCCCCTGGCGCGTACGGCACGCCCGGCGCTCGGCACGGGCACGACGGCCAGGGCGCCCTCGGGGACGGCCGTGGCCAGGGTGAAGGCGAGGGCGTGGGCCAGCGGGACGGCCAGCGCCGTACGGCCGCGCTCCTTGTAATGGAGGATCGCCTGGCGGGCCGCGCCCTCGTAGAGGGTCGCCGACCAGCAGGCGGGCAGGCCGGCGGGGGCGGGACGGGGCGCGCGGAGGGCGGGGGCGACGACCAGGCAGGCGTCGCACAGCAGGCTGCCGCGCCTGTCGCAGCCGACGCAGCGGGTGGGCAGGAGGAGGTCCAGCACGGGGACCAGCATGGAGGCCGGCACCGACAGAATCCCGGTGCGGGCGGCCTGGCCTCCGGGGTGGAAGGTCGAGGCCGGCACCGGCAGAACCGCCGGTCAGGGCGGATGCCGGCGGCTCCGGAGGGGCGCGTCAGTCCAGGGGGAAGGTCGGTGACTGGGTGCCGGCCTGGACCTTGGTGTCGACCCACTTGTCCTGCACCAGCTCCAGCACCTTGCCGCCGTCCTCGCCGTCGGTGCCGGCGACCAGCCGCTCGTTCAGGGCCGAGATGGACGTGATCCGCTTGTCCGCCGCCAGCTGCCGCAGCTGCCCGTTGCTGATGTCGATCTCCGTGGGCGTGCTGCCCGAGCTGCTCCCCACCAGCGCGATCAGGTGCTCGGAGTCACTCCACGCCAGGTCCTTGATCTCCTCGGTCTCCCCGGTGGTCAGCAACGTCTGGAAGTGGTCGAGCCGGTCGCCCGCGATCACGCCCACCATGACCGACAGCGCGCCGCCGTCGGAGACGACGGCCGCCACGCGGGTTCCGTCCCGCGCCACCTTGAACGCGGTGACCCGCTTGCCGTTGAGCTCGGGCGCGGCGACGCGCGTCACCGGCTGCTCGTGGTTGGCGCTGTCGTGGCGCAGCACGTAGGAGGTGTGGTCGTCGATCCTGTCGACCGTCCACAGCGTGCCGTTCCAGTTCCAGCTCGGCGGCGTCAGGTCGGTGCCCTTGATCGCCTCCTGCCACTGGCTCTCCGGCGAGAGCCGGTTGGTCCAGATGCTGCGCCCGTCGCTCTTCAGCGCGGCCACGTACTCGGTCGGGTCTCCCTTGGCGAGGGGGCCTGGCGCGATCGCGGGCTCCTTGTACTCCTCGCCGAGCTGGCCGACGGGTCCGGGGACGGCCAGGCCCGCGCCCTTGGCGCCGAGCCACATCAGCTGGCCGTTCTGGACGAAGTAGACCTTGCTCTCCGGCGGGCGCGGCCAGCCGTCGTTGTCCTTGGGCCCAATGACCAGCGGCGTGGAGTCGTAGAAGGTGTCGCCGTTGAGCCGCACCTCGATGCTGCGGCCCTTGGTCACCTCGCGCAGGCTCCACTGCAGTTGCTTCATCAGCGCCTCGGCCGGTGGCGGGTCCTGCTTGAACCGCCCTTCGAGGTAGACCACGACCGACTCCTCGCCGGGCGTGATCCGGTCGAGGCTGATGCCCTCGAACGCGGTGGACACGGCGCCTTCGAGCGACTCGCTCGGCCCTTCGAGCAGCCTGTCGACGATCGTCTCCGCCAGCGACCTGGTGGGGTTGATCGGCAGCCAGACGTGGTCGACGACGGGCAGCGCGCCCGGGTCGTCCAGCGAGCCGGACCCGCCGAGGAAGTAGATGTCGGCCGGCTCGTAGGCCCTGCGCACGTCGGCGGCGGTGAGCAGCATCAGCCCGTTCCTCAGCCTGGCGACCCGGTAGCCGTCCGGGGTCTTGGCCACCATGAACTGCAGGGTCAGCTTCTCCCGCTTGGGCTCGTACCAGCCGTCGTCGTGGATGACGGCGATCTGGGTGGCCTCGAGCTGCACGATGTCGTCGCCCACCGGCTGGTAGGTGGGGTTGTCCTCGACGACGAGGACCGAGCCGTCCGGCTTCCAGGCGCGCTTGGCCTCGGGCGTGAGGTACTCGCGCAGGATCTTCTGCTCGACGTCGTCGAAGCTGGCCATGGAAGCCTGCAGCCCCTTGACGGTCCTGACGGCGTCCCACTCCTTCTGGGGCGGTGTGGCGACCATGCGCTGGAACGGCTTGCTCAGCGAGTCGGCCGCGTCGGCGGGGGTGACCTGCTCGGGCGGGCCGCCCACCGAGATCACCGAGCAGGCGGAGCCGCCGCACATCACGCTCGCCGCCATCACGGAGGCCAGGATCCTCCTACTCCGCATGGAAGACCCCCTCCCCCACCACCGGTGAGAGGACCGGCGTGATGTGCCCGCGCCACGTCCGCCGCATCTCCACCTCCGGCGGCACGAGCGAGAGCGGCGAGCCCTTCAGCTCGGCCCCCGCCGTGCGCGGCAGGGTGAGCCTGAACTGCGAACCCTCCCCGGGCGAGCCCCACGCCTGCAGCCAGCCGCCGTGCAGCATGGCGTCCTCGCGCGAGATGGCCAGCCCGAGCCCGGTGCCGCCGATGGTGCGCGCCCGCGACGGGTCGGCCCGCCAGAAGCGGTCGAAGACCATCTGCTCCTCGCCCGGCTTGAGGCCCACGCCGTGATCCCGTACGGCCACGGCCGCCGAGTCGCGGTCGGCGCCCACCGTGACGACGATCTCGCGCCCCTCGCCGTGCTCGATCGCGTTGAACAGCAGGTTGCGCAGGATCCGCTCGACCCTGCGGCTGTCGATCTCGACCATGCAGGGCTCGCTGGGCAGCCGCAGCTCGAAGCGGGTGCCGTGCCGTTCGGCCAGCGCCTCGGAGTCGGCCACGGCGCGCAGCACCACGTCGCGCACGTCGGTGGAGTCGAGGTCGAGCGTGGCCGCTCCCGCGTCGTAGCGGCTGATCTCCAGCAGGTCGGCCAGCATCGACTCGAACCGCTCGAGCTGCGCCTGCATGAGCTCGGCCGAGCGCGCGGCCATCGGCTCGAAGTCCTCACGGGCGTCGTAGAGCAGGTCGGCGGCCATGCGCACGGTCGTCAGCGGGGTGCGCAGCTCGTGCGAGACGTCGGAGACGAACTGCCGCTGCACCTGCGACAGCTCCTCCAGCTGATGGATCTTGAGCGCCAGGTTGGCGGCCATCTCGTTGAAGGAGGTGGCCAGGCGGGCCAGGTCGTCCTCGCCGCGTACCTTGAGCCGCTCGTCGAGGCGCCCGGAGGCGAGGCGTTCGGCGGCCTGGCGGGCCAGCCGTACGGGGGTCACCACCTGGCGGGTGACCAGGGAGGCGATGGCGCCGAGCAGCAGCACCAGGCCGATGCCCACGACCACGACCACCTGTCTGACGATGGAGAGCAGCGACTCCTCGTCGGTGAGCGGGAAGAAGTGGTAGATCTCGTAGCCGTCGTCGATGAAGGCGCCCACGACCAGGGTGAGCTGAGGTTCGGCGCTGGGGGCGAACTTGAGCCGGTAGACGCCCTGCAGGGGGTCGTTGAGCACGCCCTTGTCGCGCTTGAGGAGGAGCCGGTTGCGCAGGTCCTCGGGGACGTCGGTGGGCAGGACGCTGCCGGTGGCGCGCGACTGCCCCGGTTCGGTCGGGTTGAGCACGAGCAGCTGGTAGCGCTTGCGCCAGCCGTTCTCGCCGGTGCCGATGATGCTGTTGACGGCCGCGTCGAGCGGGCCCTCGGCGACCGCGGGGCCGCCCTCGCCCTGTTTGGGCGGTTCGATGGGCTCGGCGTCGAGGGCCGCCGCGATGGCCACCCGGTCGGCGGTGGCCTCGTTGGCCGCCGACAGCTTGCGGCCGTTGAGCACCGAGGTGTTGATCTCCTGGACCAGGAAGACGCCGAGCACCGCCACCACGGTCACCGAGATCACCAGCGTGCTGGTGATGACCTGGAGCTGCAGCGACCGCCGCCAGGTGCGCCGGACAGCGCTTGCCGCACGCCGAGCCCGCCGCCGGACGCCACCCAGAATCTGGCGAAGCGTCCTGCGACGGATCCTGGTCTTCGACGGAGGCATGAGCGGAGGGGAGGTCAGGCAGGACCGGCTTTGTAGCCCACGCCGCGGACCGTCACCACGATCTCGGGGTGCTCGGGGTCCTTCTCGATCTTGGCGCGGAGGCGCTGGACGTGCACGTTGACCAGGCGGGTGTCGGCGGCGTGCCGGTAGCCCCACACCTGCTCGAGCAGCACCTCGCGGGTGAAGACCTGGCGCGGCTTGCGGGCCAGCGCGACGAGCAGGTCGAACTCCAGCGGGGTGAGGTTGATGGTCTCCTCGCCGCGCTTGACGGAGTGGCCCGCCACGTCGATGGTGATGTCGCCGATCTGCAGGATCTCGGGCGTCGGCTCGTCGGTACGGCGAAGGCGCGCGCGCACCCTCGCCACGAGCTCCTTGGGCTTGAACGGCTTGACGATGTAGTCGTCGGCACCGGACTCCAGACCGAGCACGACGTCGATCGTGTCGCTCTTGGCGGTGAGCATGACGATCGGAACCCCCGACTCAGCCCTGATCCTGCGCGCCACGTCGATGCCGTCCGCCCCCGGCAGCATCAGGTCGAGCAGGACCAGATCCGGGCGCGTATCCCGGAACGCGTCGAGGGCCTTGTCGCCGTCGGAGACGAAGGACGGTTCGAAGCCTTCGCCCCGCAGGACGATGCCGAGCATCTCGGCGAGAGCGGCGTCGTCGTCGACAACCAGCACGCGACCTTTCATGGCCCCTCATTCGTTCTACGCATTGTGGGACATACCCGCACGGTTGCTGAAGGTTACCCTTGCCAGGCTCATGGCATAACCATCAGACCATTGAAAGCCGAATTTTAGACTTCCTGGTAACCCCCGTAATCTCAGTCTGCAAGACCAGGGTGGGTTTCGGCCATCCCCGAAGACCGACTACACCAACGAGCCGCCCATCATGCCAGGATTGGTGTATGTCAGACGGTCACGAGACGCCGCCCGGCTGGTCGGCTGAGCAGCCCCCGCCCTACCAGGCGCCCGGATCCCCCTACAGCGGCCCGGCCCCGTCCGCCTGGCAGCAGCCGGCTTCCCCGCCGCCGCCCCCGCCTCACGCCAACCCAGGCTACGGTTACCCACCCCCAGGGTACGGCTACGCGCCGCCGCCCGCGCTCCGTCCCGGGATCATCCCGCTGCGACCGCTGCGCCTCGGCGACATCTACGACGGCACGATCAAGCTGATCAGGTCGAACCCGAAGGCGGTGCTCGGCCTGTCGGCGATCGTGGCGGCGGTGGCCTCCGTCCCCGTCTCGATCGGGCAGGCGCTGGCGTTCCGCTCGCTGGGCAGCGTGCTGACCGACCCGGCCGCCGCCGACGCCGCCACGCTGGAGGGCGGCGGCTTCCTGTCGCAGACGCTCCCCACGATCATCTCCGCGGTGGTGAGCCTCGTCGCGGTCACGATCCTGACCGGCGTGCTCATCAGGATCCTCGGCCGGGCCGTCTTCGGCGGGAAGATCACCGCCGGCGAGGCGTGGCGGCTGGTCGCGCCGCGGGTGCCCGCGCTGTTCGGGGTGACGTTCCTGATCATGGGCATCGCGCTGCTGCCGGCCGTCCCGATCGCCCTGATCGTCGTCGCGCTGGCGGCGGCTGGGTCGCCGGGCGCGGCGGCCGGGCTCGCCCTGCTGTCCCTGCTCTTCTACATCTGCTACGCGCTGGCCGTCAACGCGCGCTTCGCCTTCGCGGCGCCCGCCGTCGTGCTCGAAGGGCTCGGCCCCGTGCAGGCGTTGCGCCGCTCGTGGCGGCTGGTGAGCGGCGACTTCTGGCGGGTGCTGGGCATCCTCCTCCTCACGATGCTCCTCGCCTACCTGGTCAGCATGGTCATCAGCTTCCCGTTCGGGCTGATCGCGGGCGTCGTCGCGCTGATGGGCGGCGGCTCCACGGGCGCGACCATCCTGGTAGCCGCGGTGTTCGCCATCGGCAGCACGCTCGGCGCGATGATCACCTACCCGCTGCAGGCGGGCGTGGCCGGCCTGCTCTACACCGACAGGCGGATGCGCAGCGAGGCCTTCGACCTGGTCCTGCAGACCGCCGCGCTCGAGCAGCAGCGCCAGGGTTGGGTGCACGCCTCGGCCGACGACCTCTGGCATCCGTCGAACGCGCGCAGGCCGTGACCCCTCCTGGACGAGAGGAGGCCCAGCGCAGGGCCGCCGAGGAGCTGGCCAGGCCCGAGTACGCCGACGAGCCGCTCCCCGACCGGCTCTGGCGCATGCTCCAGCAGTTCCTCGGCGACCTGACCGACTTCAAGACCGGCGACAACCCCGTCGGGGCCGTCCTCGCGGCGGTGCTGCTCGTCCTGGTCGTCGTGGTGGCCGTCGCGGCCATGGTGTGGCTGTCGCGCCGGTCGGCGCGCACCCGCACCGCCGCGCCGGGCGACCTGTTCGGCGGCAGGGCGATGACCGCCGCCGAGCACCGGCTGGCCGCCGAACGGCTGGCCGGGGAGGGCCGCTGGGCCGAGGCCGTCCAGGAGCGCCTGCGGGCGATCGCCCGCGACCTGCAGGACCGCGCGCTGGTCGACAGCCTTCCTGGGCGCACCGCCGACGAGCTGGCCGCCGAGGCGGGCCGATCGCTGCCCGCCTTCGCCGGCGAGCTCGCCGCCGCCGCGCGCGCCTTCGACGACGTCGCCTACGGCGGCGTGCCCGGCACTCCTGAGGCCTACGCGATGCTGCGCGAGCTGGACGAACGGCTGCGCGCGGCGAGGCCGGTGGCACCGTGAGCGTTCCTGTCTCTCCCACCGCCGCCGGGCTGTGGCGGCGCTCCAGGGCGGCCGTGCTCGTCGGGCTGCTCGTCGTCGTGACGGCCGTCGTGGGCGCGTTGATCGCCGGCGGCGAGAAACCCGGGCACTACCTCGACCCGGCCGACACCTCGCTGGGCGGCGCGAAGGCGCTGGCACGGCTGCTCGCCGCGCAGGGCGTGCGCGTGGACAGGGTCGACTCGGTGGCGGTCGCCGAGTCGCTGGGCCGCGAGGGCGAGCGGGTGCTGCTGGTCGCGGCGCCGTGGAGCGGCGGCTTCGACGAGGCCGAGCGGCTGGCCGCGATCCCGGGCGACCGGGTGGTGGTGGGCGAGCAGCCGTACTTCGACGTGCTCGCGCCCGACATCGTGGCCGAGGAGAAGGTGCGGCTGCGCTCGCGGGAGCCCGACTGCGACCTGCCCGCCGCCCGCGTCGCGGGCAGCGCCTTCCTGGGCGGCCGGACGTTCGAGGCGGGCGGCACCTCCTGCTACGACGGATCGCTCATGGTCTCGGGTACGGTCACCGCGGTCGGCAGCGGCGAGTTCATGACCAACCAGCGCCTGGCCGAGGACGGCAACGCGGCGCTGGCGCTGCACCTGCTGGGCGCGCGGAAGGCGGTGACGTGGCTGGTGCCCGCGCCGGTTCCGCCGGGCGGCGAGCCGGTGGCGGGACCCGGCGGCAGGACCATCGAGGAGCTGCTGCCCGACAACGTCCCGTGGGCGGTGCTGATGGCGGCCGTCGCGGTCCTGCTGACCGCGTTCTGGCAGGCCCGGCGCCTGGGCCCGGTGGTGGCCGAGCGGCTGCCCGTGGTCGTCAGGGCGGCCGAGACCGTGGAGGGCAGGGGACGCCTCTACAACGCCCGCAGGGCCAGGCTCCAGGCCGCCGAGGCGCTGCGCGGCGGCGCCCTCGACCGGCTCGTCCCCCGGCTCGGGCTCGGCTCGGGCGCGGGCGCCAACGAGGTCGTCGCGGCGCTCGCCGTACGGACGGGGCAGGACCCCGGCAGGCTCGCGGCGGTTCTGTACGGCCCGCCGCCGTCCGGCGACGCCGAACTCGTGGCCCTGGCTGGATACTTGGACGAGATCGAGAGGCAGGTACGTGAACACTGAGGAGACCACCCGCGTGGCGGGGCGCGGCGACGTCGCGCGCGAGGCGCTCGGAGCGCTGCGCGCCGAGGTGGCCAAGGCCGTCGTCGGCCAGGACGCGGTGGTGACGGGGCTGGTCATCGCGCTGCTGTGCAGGGGCCACGTGCTGCTGGAGGGCGTGCCGGGCGTCGCCAAGACGCTGATGGTGCGCACGCTCGCGGCGGCCATGTCGCTCGACTTCAAGCGCGTGCAGTTCACGCCCGACCTGATGCCGGGCGACGTGACCGGCTCGCTGATCTACGACGCGAAGACCGCCGAGTTCGAGTTCCGCGAGGGCCCGGTCTTCACCAACCTGCTGCTCGCCGACGAGATCAACCGCACGCCGCCCAAGACGCAGGCCTCGCTGCTGGAGGCGATGGAGGAGCGGCAGGTCAGCGTCGAGGGCGACGCGCGGCCGCTGCCCGACCCGTTCGTGGTGTGCGCGACGCAGAACCCCGTGGAGTACGAGGGCACCTACCAGCTGCCCGAGGCGCAGCTCGACAGGTTCCTGCTGAAGCTGACCGTGCCGCTGCCGCCGCGCGATCAGGAGATCGCGGTGCTCGAACGGCACGCGCGCGGCTTCGACCCTCGCGACCTGACCCAGGTCAAGCCGGTCGCCTCCGCCGACGACCTGGCCGCCGGACGCGACGCGGTCGCCGCCGTGCACGTGGCGCCCGAGGTGCTCGGCTACATCGTCGACCTGGCCAGGGCCACCAGGCAGTCGCCGTCGCTCCAGCTCGGCGTCTCGCCGCGCGGCGCGACCGCGCTGCTGGCGGCCTCGCGGGCGTGGGCGTGGCTGTCCGGCCGTACCTATGTGACACCTGACGACGTGAAGGCGCTGGCCAGGCCCGCGCTACGGCACCGGATCCAGCTGCGGCCCGAGGCGGAGCTCGAGGGCGCGACCCCCGACGGCCTGCTCGACGGCATCCTGGCCGCCGTGCCGGTTCCCCGCTGATGGCGCTGACAGGACGTGTGGGGCTCGTCGCGGCGCTCTGCGTCGTGGTGGTCCTGCTCGCGCCCGGCCCCGGCTACGCGGTGGCCGCCTGCTGCCTGCTGCTGGCCGCGGCCGTCGTGGTGGACCTGCTGTTCGCCGGATCGGTGCGGGCGCTCAGGTTCACCCGCTCGGGCGACACGACGGTACGGCTCGGCCAGACGGCCACCGTCTCGCTCGTCGTGGAGAACCCGGGGCCGCGCCGGGTGCGTGGCGTCCTGCGCGACGCCTGGCCGCCCTCGGCCGGGCTCGCGACCCGATCGGTGCCGCTCGACGTGCCCGCGGGCGAGAGGCGGCGGATCGACCTGGCGCTGACGCCCACGCGCCGTGGCGACCGCTCGTCCGTCGCGGTGACCGTGCGCGCGCTCGGCCCGCTCGGGCTGGCCGCCCGTCAGGGCGACCACAGCGCGCCGTGGACCCTCAGGGTGCTGCCGCCGTTCCTGTCACGCAAGCACCTGCCCTCACGGCTGGCGCGCTTGAGAGAGCTCGAAGGCAGCCATCCCGCGCTGGTCAGAGGGCAGGGCACGGAGTTCGACTCGCTGCGGGAGTACGTGGTCGGCGACGACGTGCGCTCCATCGACTGGCGGGCCACCGCCCGCCGCAACGACGTGGTGGTGCGCACCTGGCGGCCCGAGCGCGACCGGCGCGTGCTGATCGTGCTCGACACCGGGCGCACCTCCGCGGGCCGCCTCGACGCCGGTTGGCCCCGCCTCGACTGGTCGATGGACGCGGCCCTGCTGCTGTCCGCCCTGGCCGCCAAGGCGGGCGACCAGGTCGACTTCCTCGCCTACGACAGGGCCGTGCGCGCGTGGGTGGCCGGCGCCTCCCGCACCGAGCTGCTGTCGGCGCTGGTGAACGTCATGGCGCCGATCGAGGCCTCGCTGGTGGAGTCCGACGCGCCGGGGATGGTCGCCGCGATCCTGGCCAGGGCCAGGCGGCGCGCCCTGGTGGTCGTGCTCACCGACCTCAACGCCGCCGCGCTGGAAGAGGGCCTGATGCCGGTGCTGCCGCAGCTGTCGGCCAGGCATCTGGTGCTGGTCGCGGCCGTCTCCGACCCGCGCGTCGCCGAGATGGCCGCCGGCCGGGGTACGGCCGAGCTGGTCTACGACGCGGCGGCGGCCTCCCGCGCCGTCGCCGAGCGCAGGCGCATCACGGCCCGGCTCAGGGGCCATGGCGTGGAGGTCGTGGACGCCCTGCCGGAGGACTTCGCGCCCGCCCTCGCCGACGCCTACCTGGCGCTGAAGGCGGCCGGACGCCTCTAACGGTTGGCTGAGGTCTGCTGGTCGGTCAGCCGCCGTTCGGCCTACGGGCGCGGCTGGCGCGGACACCGGACCGCTCGTGAGCAGGTTCTCTGCGTATACCGCGGCTGAGCTGGTCACGTTCGGCCCGGTGTCCGCGGCGGCGGGCTTCACGCCGTAGGGCTTTACTCGGATACCTACTGTCGGAGGTCCTGTCGAAGGTCGGTCGTCGCGGGACCGGCTGGGACGGCGGGGGTTCGAGGCCAGGTCCAGGCGGAGCGCAGGATGAAGGCCAGGAGCAGCACCTCGACTCCGATGGAGAGGCCGTAGAAGAAGGCCCAGTCCCAGGACTCCCCTGCCGCGTTTACCGCCGAGTAGGGGATGTAGAGCAAGGCAACAACGAGGTTCGTGGCGCGGTTCACCCGGGCGGGCAGCGTCATGGAGAGCATCACCATCAGGGCCGGGATCGCCACGGACGCGAGCATCATGGTCAACAACGTCGGGCTGATGTCGAACTCAAAGACGACGCCGGCGCGGAGTTTGTCGATGACGCCGGGCTTGTGGAGGTGGAAGTAGTCGACGTAGATGTAGAGGAACATGAAGCTGGTCCACGCGACGGCGAGCTTGGCCTGCACGGGGACCGGCGGGTTGTCGAGCAGGTTCGGGGTTTTCGTTCGGATGGTCATCGGTTCTTCTTTCGAGAGGAGCGGTCCCTCCGCCGGAGTGGCGGCAGGGATGTACCGAGGCCGCGCCCACCTGGACGAGCACATCGCCTCGACCGGGCAGCGGTAGCCCGGACCTCGGACGACTCGAGCGCTGAGGGCAGGCCGTAGCGGTGCTGGTCGGCGGCCCGCATCGTTGTCGCCCCGGCCGGACTCGCCCCCGGCACCAGGCGTGCTCCTGCACTCGATCGCTGTTCGATTCCCACAGAAGCCTCCTCACGTCCGAGCTACGACTCTCGCCGGTTCGTACATCGTACGTCGTACGCTGTACTACGAGTAGTACGCTGTACCATGACCGTACGCTGAACGATTGTCAAGCCGTTCGAGGGAGCGAGGAGACCCGTTGTCTGCAAGGGAACGACGCCAGGTCGCGTCAGACGCGGGGCTGAGCAAGAAGCGGGTGGTGATCGAGGCGGTCCGGCTCGCCGACCGCGAGGGGGTCGACGGACTGAGCATGCGCCGGCTGGCTGGCGCTCTCGGCGCGGGCGCGATGTCGCTCTACTACTACGTGGCGAGCAAGGAGGAGTTGCTGGACGCCATGATCGACATCGTGTTCGAGGAGATCGAGCTCCCGCCCGAAGAGACCGACTGGCAGTCAGCGATGCGACGGCGGGCGGTATCCGCCCGTCGGGTTCTCGCATGCCACCCGTGGGCGATCGGCCTGATGGAGTCGCGGACATCGCCAGGGCCCGCGAACCTCCGCCACCGCGAAGCGGTCACCGCCTGCCTGCGGAGGGCCGGCTTCTCGGTCTTGATGGCGACACACGCCAACTGGTTGCTCGACAGCTACGTCTACGGTTTCGCCCTGCAGGAAGCCAGCCTGCCGTTCGACACCGCCGATGAGCTCGCGGACATGACCGAGGGCGTCTTCCTGCCCCAACTTCCTCCTGACGAGTTCCCCTACCTCAACGAGTCCGCCGCGGCGCTCGCCGCTGCCGGCTACGACCCGGCGGAGGAGTTCATTTTCGGCCTCGACCTCGTCCTAGCCGCCCTCGAGCCCCTGAGAGTGCCTACGTGAGCCTCCATCCATGATGCCGTTATGTGATCGTTTGAATTTGTAGTGTTACCGCCAGTCTGCGGGTCCCATTGTGCTGGGATGGCGCGGTGACCGAGCGCAAGCCGTACCCGAGCGACTTGACCGACGCTCAGTGGGCGTTGATCGAACCGGTCCTCACGGCATGGAAGGCCGCGCACCCCTCGGTCAGCGGCCACGAAGGCAACTATGCGCTACGGACCCGCAGGGGCGGCCGGACGGCTCTCAGCCGCGCCGCCGGACTGCTCTTAGCGGCGCCGCATGACCCGCGGGGGCGGCCGGACGGCTCCGGCCGGGCCGGACGGCCCGCTGGGCGGGGGTGGCTTTTCGCGTGTCAGGCCGTGGGGACGACGTCCGGCGCCCGCTCCAGGTCGCCCGTCTCGCCGGCCCGCTCGGCCTTCCGCCCGAACCAGCCGATGTAGGCGAGGAAAGCCACCAGCGCCAGCACCCCGATGCCCACCCGGGCCCACGTCGGCAGGCCCGAAGGAGTGACCAGCGCCTCGATCAGCCCCGACACGAACAGCACCACCACCAGCCCGACCGCCACGCTGACCACCGCCCTGCCCTGCTCGGCCAGCACGTCGATCCGGCGGCGCGAGCCCGGCGCGACGACCGTCCAGCCGAGCCGCATGCCGACGGCCGCGGCCAGGAACACCGCCGTCAGCTCGAGCAGGCCGTGAGGAAGGATGAGGCCGAAGAAGACGTCGAGCTTGCCCCGCGAGGCCATGAGCCCGCCGGAGATCGCCACGTTGGCCGCGTTCTGGAACAGGATCCACGGGATGGGCAGGCCGAGGAAGATGGCGTACACGATGACCTGCATGGACACCCACGCGTTGTTGATCCACACCCGGCTGGCGAACGACGCGGCGGGATTCTCCGAGTAGTAGTCGGAGAAGTCGTGCTCGACGAGTTGCTTGATCTCCTCGGGCGTGCCGATCGCGGCCTGTACCTCGGGGTTGCCCGCCACCCACGCGCCCATGATCCACGAGAGGGCCAGGAAGGCCAGCGCCGTGATCGCCCACCACCATCTGGCGCGGTAGGCCACCACGGGGAACGACACGGTGAAGAACCGTACGAACTCCCGCCACACGGGCACGTGCGCACCCGTCACCGCCGAGCGGGCCCTGGCCACGAGCGCCGACAGCCGTCCGACGAGCATCGCGTCCTGGGCGTCCGAGCGCACGATCGACAGGTGGGTGGACACCCGCTGGTAGAGCTCGACCAGTTCGTCCACTTCCGCGCCGGTCAGCGACCTGCGTCGCCGTACCAGATGCTCCAGGCGATCCCAGGCCGGGCGGTGCGCGGCGACGAAGGCGTCAATGTCCACCGGGACATTCTGGCACTAGGCTCCCCTTATGTCCGAGGTGGTAACCGGCGACGCGGTCGTCGTGGAGGTGCGGGTAGCGCAGCCGCCCATCAGGGCCGTGGCGCTCGCGATCGACATGATCGTGCAGATCGTGCTTCTGGTCGGGGCCGTGACACTGGTCTTCTCCGCCTCCGTCGTGTCCGACCCCGCCCTCGCCGCCGCGGTGTCGATCCTGATCAGCGTCCTGGTGATGGTCGGCTACCCGGTCGTCTTCGAGACGGCGACGCGGGGGCGCAGCCTCGGCAAGCTCGCGCTCGGCCTGCGGGTGGTCAGCGACGACGGCGGGCCCGAGCGGTTCCGGCAGGCGCTGTTCAGGGGGCTGGCCGGGGTGCTGGAGTTCTGGACGTTCTTCGGCGCGCCCGCGCTCATCGCCTCCCTGGTGTCGCAGCGGGGCAAGCGGCTCGGCGACGCGTTCGCCGGCACGATCGTGATCTCCGAGCGCGGGCCGAGCGGGACGTCGCAGCCGGTTCTCATGCCGCCCGAGCTGAGGGAATGGGCGCAGACGCTGGAGCTGTCCCAGCTGCCGGACGAGGTGGCGGGGGCGGCCCGGCAGTACCTCTCGCGATGGCATGACCTGTCGCCCGCCGTCCAGCACGAGATGGGGGTGCGGATCGCCACCCAGGTCGCGGCCTACGTGACGCCCCCGCCGCCGCCCGGGGTGCCACCGCACGCCTACCTGAGCGCGGTGCTGGCCGAACGCCGTCGGCGGGACCATGCGCGCCTGGGTTATCCACAGGGCGCTCCTCATGCCGCCGGTCGTCCACAGGCTGCGCCGCGACCGCCGTCCATGCCGTACGGCGGGCCGTACGCTGCTCCGCATGCCACGGCCGCACCATCACCCCCCTCGCAGCCCTGGTCCGCCCCCGGCTCCGCGCAGCCCGCGCCCGGCCGGTCCGGGCCCACGGGCGCTCCGCCGTCGGGTCCCGCGCCGGACACGACCACCCCGCCCGGCCCCACCCCGGGCGGCTTCGCCCCACCCCAGTAACCGGGCCCGGTCTCCGTCGAGTGTCGCCAGGTGCGGGCGCCTCCCGGCACCCCGGGAGTGCCGTCGGGCGCGCGCCTCGCCGGCCTCCGGCACCCCGGCACCCCGGCACCCCGGCACCCCGGCACCCCGGCACCCCGGCACCCCGGCACCCCGGCACCCCGGCACCCCGGCACCGGGGAGTGTGCGTCGGTGTGGGGGGTTTGTCGACCCTGTTGAGGCCGGTGGTACTTCCGTCAGGGGGCGAGCAGTTCGTCGCGGCGGGCCAGGAGGGCGGTACGTTCGGCGGCCAGCTCGGCGCTCCGGCGGGCGATGGCCTCCACCGTCGCCCCGGCCCATTGCGCCACCTCCGCCACCGCGTCACGCGTGCCGTTGATCCGCTGGTGCTTCAGTACGTCGGTGATGATGTTGTCGAAGAAGGTGTCCACGAACCACCGCGTGTCGACCTCGGGCAACCGAGGACTGGCGGCCACCCCGATGTCGGCCAGTTCCCTGGAGAAGACGTCCAGTGCCCGCTGCGCCTGCCACGCCGCCTGGTCCGCCTCCTCCAGCCGCCTGCGTTCGACCGCGTCCGCCATGTAGCCGCCGCCGAGCATGTCCCACTGCGACGCTCCACGCGCGCTGCCGAGCCGGTCGAGCACGTAGGCGAGTTCCCGCCCCGCGACGACCCCCGCCTTGTGCGCTTCGTCGTGCTCGCGCAGGTCGGCGGCCCGGTCGCCGAGCCGTTCCGCCAGGTCTGCCAGCTCCCGGCCGCGCGGGTCGCCCGAGTCGATCAGCAGCCGTTCCTTCTCGGCGAGCAGCCTCGCGTACTCGTCGCGGACCGTGCCGAGCCGGGCCAGCTCACCGTCGATGGCCGCGAGGTCGGCCTCGAGCGAGGACACCCGGGCGCGCTGGCCGTCCAGCCGCTGACGTACGGCTTCCGCCTCCGCCCTCTCCTGGGTGAGCCGTTCCTCCTTCGAGCCGACCAGCTTCGCGAGGAACCCGGCGATACCGTTCTCCAGGCGGGTCACGTCATTCTCTTCCTCGGCGAGGCGGGAGTGGAGGTCGGCGACCGCCTGCCGTACCTGGGACAGCTGGCCGGTGACCGCGCCTCGCTGCCGGGTGAGGTGGTCGAAGCGCCGCACCCGTTCCTTGGTCACCAGGAGCTGCTCGTCAATCCCCGCGAAATCCGTCATATCGGCTACGACGTAGGCCCGCCCACGATCGTTCCCACCCACACGAACCATCCGGGACCCGGCGAAGAGGGCTTGATCGGACCGGCCGGCACAGGGCACACGCGAGCCGAACAAACCGCCCGCAACCCAAGCAACGGGACCCCACTGAACCGGCCGCAGCCGGGCAGGTCACCTCCCCGACGTCGTGCGCGTCGAGCCTCGCGTGGAAGCCGCACCACCAGGCCGCACAGGCTAACGCTGAGGCGGCCTGAGCGGACCGGCCGAGACCAGCGAAGGGGATCCGAACGAACGCCGCGACCGCACGAAGGCGAGCCCGACGAACCAGCCGAGAGCACACGCAGGTGGACCGAAACGAACCGACCGAAAGCACACGGAGATGGACCGAAACGAACCGACCGAAAGCACACGGAGATGGACCGAAACGAACCGACCGAGAGTGGGCGAAGACAAACCGAGCTGGTCGCGCGGACCGGGGCGATGGCGAACCAGGCTGAGGCCGGCCGGAGCCGGAGACCTGGACGGACATGTCCGAACAGTGGCCGTACAGAGCTGCCGGCCGTTCAGAGCTGGCGGCCATGAGAGGCTCCGGCGGTTCGGAGCTCATGGTCGTCAGGGCTCCGGCCGGTCAGAGCCAGAAGCCGGTCAGAGGCAGTCAGAAGCCGGTCAGGGCTCCGGCCGCTGGCGAGCACTGGTCGTTCAGGAGCGTGGGCCGTTCAGGGTTTGCGGCCGATGCCGGCCCAGCCCAGGATGGAGAACCGGCGCAGCAGATGGGCGGAGATGAACTTCCCCGAGTCGAGCAGCTCGAAGTCGCCGAAGAACCGTCTGATGTCGTCGAGGCTTCGGGGCACCACGCCCGAGCTCGCCTTCGAGTAGACCTGCCGTACGGTCTCGGTGTCGTCACTACGTTCGTCCCGCATGGACAGATGCGTGATCACCAAGTGGCTGCCGGGCGCCATCAACTCCCTGAGCTTGGCGACCTCCTCGTACGGGTCCTCCAGGAAGTGGAGGACGGCGACGAGCAGTACTCCCACGGGTTGGCCGCCGTCGATCAGCCCGGTCTCCAGCGCTCGGGACCAGATCTCCTCCGGCCTGCGCAGGTCGCCCTCGACCATGGCGACCGTGGGCGAGTTGGCGAGCAGGGCACGGCCGTGCACGCATACGATCGGGTCGTTGTCGACGTAGACGGCCCGCGCCTCCGGGTTCACGCCGTGGGCGACCTGGTGCACGGTGCTCTGGGTGGGCAGCCCGGCGCCGATGTCGATGAACTGACTGATCCCCACCTCTGCCGTGAGATAGCGAACGGCGTTGCCGAGGAACTCGCGGTTGAGCTTCACGCCCTCCCTCGATTCGGGGAACGCCTTGATTATCTGCTCGACCGCTTCCCTGTCGGCGGCGAAGTTGTCCTTGCCGCCGAGCATGTAGTCGTAGATTCGCGCGACATTGGGCGTGTTCACATCAATACCCAGGGGAGCGTTCTCGCTCATTCAGTCACCCCTGGCTCGCCGGTCGGCGCTTCTCGGTTACTGAGGTGATTCTCGCGGTTACCGAGATGAATCGACGAGAAGGCGGATGAGATGACGCCGGACTGGGACATCGCGCCGTCGGGCACGCGTGCCCGTGAACGCTGCGCCGCCGCATCGCGTGCCTCCCTCGCGAGGACCCCGTGCGATAAGGATCATGTACGTCCGTGATCAGGGTACCAGCCCGTAACATCCACATAACTCCAGATTTGGCAGGGGTTTCCGGTCATCGGCCCTTCGAGCTCGGATGTCCGGGCCGGGTGGATGACCACGACCTGCGGAAACGCCGCGTGTCCGGTCGTTTCCGGGGATCATGCGACCACGCGTCCCCGCTGGCGAAGCGAGTCCGGTCGTTTTCGGCGATCATGCGGCTGTGCGTCCCCATTGGCGAAGCCGGTCCGGATGTTTTCGGGGATCATGCGACTGTGCGTCCCCGCAGGCGGGGGCGCAACCGTCCGGCGCGGCTCGCGGGAACGGCAGGAGCACGACTCCGGTGACGACGGAAGGAAGACTGTCCGAGCCCGGCGAGCCCACCACCTGCTGGAACGCTCGGGCTCCGCCCGTTCCGGGGACCATGCGGCCACGCCTCCCCGCTCCTCGGGCGCCGTCGGGCGGGCCGGCAAGACTTGCGGGATCGGCAGGACTTGCGGGATCGGCAGGGCGACTCCGGCGGGCGTGGGAGGAAGGCCGTCCGGGTCCCGCGGTGTGCTCACCGGGCGGGTCCGGACTCGGAAAGGGATGACGACCGCGCCAACGGTCGTGGCCGTCGGCGGACCGGACGCGGCGACCGCCGCACCTCGCGCGGATTGGCATCCTCACGCCGGCACCCGCCGAGCTGACCGACCAGTTGCCCAGTTGGCTACCCCACGAGATCCCCACTCGGGCACCCGGTGGGTCCTCCGGCGGGTCATCCCCCTGGCGGCTCGGCGGCACTCCCAGGAGGCAGGCCGCCTCGGGGCCCGGCAGGGGGAGCCGGTCACTCCGGCCGGGCGGACGGCCCCCTCCTGCGAGCGGTCTTCCGGGCCCTCCCGCAGCGGAGACGCACCCGCGCGGCAGGAACGGCCCACCGCGGTCGGGACCACCGTGGCGGCCGCGGGACGGGCCGGCGCGCGGCGCTCCCGGGAATCGTGCGCCGGAGGCGTGTGACGCTCGTGTACCACAGTGACTGCTGGGGAATGCTCCATCGAGGTTCCTCCCGGGTTGGGGGGTGGGGATCTCAGGATGGAGAATTGCGGCTTGACGAGCTGCGGCGAACGGGATTCTGTGGACGGTCAGGAGGGCTGTGGACGACCAGAGAACGCTCTCCCCCTCTCCGATCACCGTGGGTAACGAATATGTGGTGATTTGCACCTATTCGCCCCAGCTTTGTTACGGAACATGCCTTTGACGGCATCAGGTCTGCAACACTCTGCTGTGACCCCTTACCTCCGTCTACGGAGTAATGCTTCATTTTCCGCAAGACTGGCTGCGAAGTTTCAACCCCCAAGGAGTAAGTCCGTGTCATCTGCACGCAGGGCCGGAAGGTTCCTGGCAGCGGCGACGGGAGCAGCGATCCTGCTGACGGCCTGCGGCGCTACCGACAACGCGCCCGCCGCGGACCCGTCGGCCGGCGCCTCCGCTCCGGCCAGCGGCGCCGCGAACGCCTCGACGATCACGCACACGTTCGAGCAGGAGATCAGCTCCTACAACGCTCAGACCGCTGAGGAGTACTCCTCCAAGAACCACATCGTCCTGAACCGGGTCCTGGCGGACTTCTGGTACTACGGCGCCGACGGGTCCGTCACGCCGGACAAGGACATGGGCACGTACGAGAAGACCTCGGACGACCCGCTGACGGTGAAGTACACCATCAACCCGAACGCGGTCTGGTCCGACGGCAACGCCATCGCCTGCGACGACGTGATGCTCACCTACGCCGCGGCCTCCGGCAAGTTCCCCGAGTTCAGCTACATCAGCACGACGACGTGGGACAAGATCAAGATGCCGGACTGCAAGATCGGTGACAAGGAGGTGACGCTGAACTACACCAAGTCGTACGGTGACTGGGCAGCGGCCCCCGTCATCCAGCTGCCGGCGCACATCGTCGCCCAGCAGGGTGGGCTCAGCGAGCAGGAGCTGTTCGACGCCATCAAGGCCGAGGACCACGGCAAGCTCAAGAAGGCCGCCGAGTTCTTCAGCAAGGGCTGGATCTTCAACGGCAAGCTGCCCGACAAGGCGCTCATCCCGTCCTCCGGCCAGTACGTGCTCGACTCGTTCTCCCCCGGCCAGTCCATCACCCTCGCCCGCAACGAGAAGTTCTGGGGCGAGAAGGCCAAGACCGAGAAGATCGTCATCCGCTTCATCGCGCAGGACCAGCAGGTCCAGGCGCTGCAGAACGGTGAGACGAACATCATCGAGCCGCAGTCGAACCCGGACGTCCTGGCTCAGGTGCAGGGTCTGCAGAACGTCACCGTCAAGACCGGTGAGCAGTTCCTCTACGACCACCTGGACTTCAACTTCAACAAGGGCCCGTTCAAGGACGCCAAGCTGCGTCAGGCCATCGCGCTCTGCGCCCCGCGTCAGCAGATCGTCGACAACCTGATCAAGCCGCAGAACCCGAACGCCGCCCCGATGAACGTCCGCAACATCGCGCCGTTCCAGCCGGGTTACGCCGAGGCCGTCACCGCCGCGGTCGGCACCAAGTACGACAAGGTCGACCTCGAGGGCGCCAAGAAGCTGGTGGCCGACTCGGGCGTCAAGACCCCGATCAAGGTCAACATCGGCTACAACCAGCCGAACCCGCGCCGTACCCAGGTCGTCGAGCTGATCAAGGCCTCCTGCGACCAGGTCGGCTTCCAGATCACCGACACCGGTAGCGAGAAGTTCTTCGACGACGCCGGTGACCTGGCCAACGGCAACTTCGACATCGCCCTGTTCGGTTGGGCCGGTTCGTCGCTGAACAGCGGCTGGACCTCCACCTACCAGACGCCCAAGAAGTGCACCCCGTCGGCCAAGGGCAACAACAAGGGCTGCTACTCCAACAAGGAGTACGACAAGCTCGCCGAGCAGATCCTGGCCGAGACCGACCCGGCCAAGGTCGCGCCGCTGATCCAGCAGGTCGAGAAGATCCTCTGGGACGACCTGGCGACGATCCCGCTGTACTCGCAGCCGGCCCTGTCGGCCTGGAGCTCTAACCTCCAGAACATCCAGCCCAACCCGAGCCAGGCTTCCATCACCTGGAACATGCAGCAGTGGGCTGCCCAGTAGATTCGGCTTAACCGCCGGCTGACGCGGGGCCCGGTCCCAGACCGGCCCCGCGTCACGGGTGTCCACCCCACGTCGTCAACATCGTCAGCCCGTCGAAGCCGCGCCCACAAGGCACCGTGGCGGGCCCGGTTTCCGGCCCGAGACCGGCCACCTCCCGCTGTGGCACCGGAAGCCGTCACCTGCAGGAGGTCGGGGAATTGCTTGTATTCATCGCACGTAGGCTCGCGATATCGAGCCTGACGTTGCTAGGCGCCACATTCATCATGTTCTTCCTGGTGGCGCTGTCGGGAGATCCTCTCGCCGACCTACGCGAGAGCTCGGCCCCCGAGGCTCCGAAGCTCATGGAGGCGCGCATCGCCGCCATGCACCTGAACGAGCCGATCCCTGTCCGCTACCTGTCCTGGCTGGCGGGCATCTTCCAGGGCGAGCTCGGCGTGAACAAGGCGGGGACCACGGTCTCCTCGCTGCTCTCCGCGGCCATGGAGTCGACGCTCAAGCTCGTCGTCGTGGCCACCGTGCTCGGCGCGGTGATCGGTATCACGATCGGCATCATCTCCGCGCTGCGTCAGTACAGCACCTTCGACCACGGGATCACCTTCGCAGCTTTCGTCTGCTTCTCGCTACCGATTTTCTGGGTCGCCACGCTGCTGAAGCAGTACGTCGCGATCGAGTTCAACGACTGGCTGCGTGACCCGTTCATTCCGCTTCCCGTCATCCTGGCCGTGGCGGTGTTCGCCGGCCTGGTGTGGTCGTCGATCTACAACGGCGACCGCAAGGGCAAGCTGATCGCGGCCGGCATCGGCTTCGCCGTGACGGCCGTCATCCTGTTCACGCTGTCGGCGACCCGCTGGTTCGCCGACCCCGGTCTCGGCTTCCCGTTCATCCTGGTCGTCGGCCTGGCCACGGCCGCGGGCGTGACGGCGCTGATCGCGGGCGTCGAGCACCTGCAGCCGATGTACGCCGCGCTGGGCGCCGCGGGCGTCGGCGCGCTGCTGTACTACCCGCTGCAGCCGATGCTGGTTTCTCCGTCGTTCCTGACCCTGCTGGGTCTGTTCGTGGTCGCCGGCCTGGTCAGCGCGGCGATCGGCTGGCAGTTGGGCGGCCTGCTGCGCCGCCAGGCGATCCCGCTGGCGGTCTTCAGCGGCCTGTTCGTCGCCGCCATGATGTTCATGGACCGGCTGCTGGAGGCGTGGGACGGCTACGCGCGGGCGCTCAAGGGCCGTCCGGTGGCCACCATCGGCTCGGAGACCCCGAACTTCATGGGCAACTTCTGGCAGACCACCCTCGACTCCGGCATGCACCTGCTGCTGCCCACGCTGGCGCTGATCCTCGTCGGCCTGGCCGGCCACTCCCGCTACAGCCGGGCCAGCATGCTCGAGGTGATGAACCAGGACTACGTCCGTACGGCACGCGCCAAGGGTCTGCCCGAGCGGACGGTCGTCATCAAGCACGCCTTCCGCAACGGCATGATCCCGATCACCACGATCCTCGCCCTCGACTTCGCGGGCGTCTTCAGCGGCGCGGTCATCACCGAGGCCGTCTTCGGCTGGAAGGGCATGGGGGCGCTGTTCAGCCAAGCGCTGAGAGAGGTCGACCCCATGCCGGTCATGGGCTTCTTCCTGATCACCGGCACCTCGATCGTCGTGTGGAACATGCTGGCCGACATCGCCTATGCCTACCTCGACCCGCGGATCAGGTTGTCATGACAGAGAAGACCGAGACCGAGATGACCCTCAACAGGGACGAGAGCACGTCCAGCGCCGCGCAGGGCATGACGATCGTCGCCCGCACGCAGGCCCAGCTCGTCAGGCGGCGGTTCTTCCGCCACCGTGGCGCCCTCGTCGGCATGATCCTGTTCGGCATCGTGTTCGTGCTGGCCTTCAGCTCGATCGGCTTCGGCCCGATCCCCGGCTGGTGGGACAAGCCGTGGACGGGTTCGGGCACCGTGGTCGACAGGGGCCGCCCGACGCTCAGCCTCATCCCCGAGTTCCTCGGCGGCGCGGGCATTCACCTGGGCGAGCACCCCTTCGGCCAGGACAACATCGGCAAGGACTATTTCGCGCTGACCATGCGCGGCGCGCAGATCTCCATCATCGTCGCGCTGACCATCGGCCTGGTCTCCACGGTCGTCGGCACCGTGCTGGGCGCCGCCGCCGGATTCTTCCGGGGCAAGGTCGAGTCGGTCATCATGCGCTTCACCGACATCATGATCACCATCCCGGTGCTGGTGATCGCCGCGGTCGTCGGCAGCGCGACGGGCAACATGGGCCCCTACTTCA
The DNA here is from genome assembly GCF_040610675.1 of Nonomuraea sp. NPDC003804. Classification (NCBI taxonomy): domain Bacteria; kingdom Bacillati; phylum Actinomycetota; class Actinomycetes; order Streptosporangiales; family Streptosporangiaceae; genus Nonomuraea; species Nonomuraea sp. NPDC003804. The sequence continues at coordinate 44,102 of NZ_JBEXMT010000014.1, read as the reverse complement.
TGGCCCTGTTCCTCGGACTGACCACCTGGACCAGCGTCACGCGCCTGGTGCGCGGCGAGTTCCTCTCGCTGCGCGAGAAGGAGTTCGTGGAGGCGGCGAGGGCGATCGGCACCTCCTCCTTCCGCATCATCTTCCGGCACATCCTGCCGAACACGCTGGGCGTGATCATCGTCTCGGCCACGCTCGCGATCTCCGCCGGCATCCTGCTGGAGACCGCCCTCTCCTTCCTCGGCTTCGGCGTCAAGAGCCCCGACACCTCGCTCGGCCTGCTGATCAGCGACTACAAGAGCGCGATGCTCACCCGGCCGTGGCTGTTCTGGTGGCCAGGTCTGTTCATCATCGCGATCGCGCTGTCGGTCAACTTCATCGGTGACGGCCTGCGTGACGCCTTCGATCCCCGACAGAACAGGGTGCGCGACTGATGAGCTCCGTACACATCGCCAAGCGCCTGTCCGAGGCCACGCGCCCCGGCACGACCGAGGTGCTCAGGGTCGACAATCTCCAGGTGAGCTTCCCCACCGACGACGGCCTGGTCAAGGCCGTGCGCGGCGTGTCCTACGCGGTGCACGAGCGTGAGGTGCTCGGCATCGTCGGCGAGTCGGGCTCGGGCAAGTCGGTCTCCTCGATGGCGGTCATGGGCCTGCTGCCCAAGAGCGCCAGGATCACCGGCAGCATCTCCTACCGCGGTGACGACATCCTCAAGATGCCGGAGCGCAAGCGGCGGAGCCTGCGCGGCAGGAAGATCGCGATGGTCTTCCAGGACCCGATGACGGCGCTCAACCCGGTCCACACCATCGGCGACCAGCTCGCCGAGGCGGTGCTGGCGCACGAGCTGGTGCCGTACAAGCAGGCCCAGGCCCGGGCCAAGGAGATGCTCGACCTGGTCGGCATCCCGCAGGCGGCGGCCAGGCTGAAGTCCTACCCGCACGAGTTCTCCGGCGGCATGCGGCAGCGGGCGATGATCGCCATGGCGATCATCAACAACCCCGACGTGATCATCGCCGACGAGCCGACCACGGCGCTCGACGTGACCGTGCAGGCGCAGATCCTGGAGAAGCTGCTCGAGGTCAAGGACGCCGTCGACGCCGCGGTCGTGCTCATCACGCACGACCTGGGCGTCATCGCGGGCATGGCGCACCGGGTGCTGGTCATGTACGCGGGCAAGCCGGTCGAGATCGGCGATGTCGACCCGGTCTTCAACACGCCGCGCATGCCGTACACGGCGGGCCTGCTGGGCTCCATCCCCTCGCTGGAGGCCTCGGGCGACCGGCTGCGGCCGATCAAGGGCACCCCGCCCTCACTGATCAACCTGCCGTCCGGATGCCCGTTCTCGCCGCGCTGCCCCATGGCGACGGCCGAGTGCACGGCGTCGGAGCCGGTCCTCGAGGAGACGGACAGCGGCGCGCATTACGCCGCGTGCCACCACTGGCCCAAACTGGCAGAGAAGGCGGATCCGACCGCCATCTTCCGCACGAACAGCGAGACCACCTCATGACCGAGAAACTGCTCGAGGTGACCGACCTCGTCATGAACTTCCCCGTCAGGGGGAGCGGCCTCATGCGCCGCGTCGTCTCGCACGTGCAGGCGGTCAGCGGAGTCTCGCTGCACGTCGACAAGGGTGAGACCCTCGGCGTGGTGGGCGAGTCCGGCTGCGGCAAGTCGACCACCGGCCGGGCCATCCTGCAGCTGCACAAGCCGACCTCGGGTTCGGTGAAGTTCGGCGGCAAGGAGCTCACCTCGCTGTCGAACAAGCAGATGCAGGCCGTACGGCAGGACATGCAGATCGTCTTCCAGGACCCGTACGCGTCGCTGAACCCGAAGATGCCGGTCAACGACATCGTCGCCGAGCCGCTGAAGGTGCACGGCCGGTGGGACAAGAACGGGCCGAAGCGGGTCGCCGAGCTGCTGTCGCTGGTGGGCCTGTCTCCTGAGCACGGCAACCGCTACCCGCACGAGTTCTCCGGCGGCCAGCGGCAGCGTGTCGGCATCGCGCGGGCGCTGGCGCTGGAGCCGAAGCTGCTCATCCTGGACGAGCCGGTGTCGGCTCTCGACGTGTCGGTCCAGGCGGGCGTGGTGAACCTGCTGGAGGACCTGCAGGACTCGCTGGGTCTGGCGTACATGTTCATCGCGCACGACCTGTCGGTGGTGCGGCACATCTCCGACCGCGTGGCGGTGATGTACCTGGGCAAGGTCGTGGAGACCGGTCCTCGTGACGACCTGTACGACCGGCCGGCCCACCCGTACACGCAGGCGCTGCTGTCGGCGGCGCCGACGGCGAACCCGGAGGAGGAGCGCCAGCGCGAGCGGATCATCCTGACGGGTGACGTGCCGTCGCCGATGGACCCGCCGAGCGGCTGCCGGTTCCGGACGCGGTGCTGGAAGGCGCAGGAGATCTGCGCGACCGAGGAGCCGGCGCTGGTGGACCGGGGCAACGGGCACCCGGTGGCGTGCCACTTCGCCGAGGTGAACTCCAAGGTCGTCTGACGTCCTGAGTGGTTCAGGGGCTCCGTCGCGGGATGCGGCGGGGCCCTTTCCATGTCCCGGCAACCTGGCCTGTTGATACCTATTGTAAGGAAACTTTCTTGTCCGGATAATCACCCGCAGAGCTTCACCCCGACAGAAGGGTGCCCCCGTGAAGCGAACAACGCGTCCCATCCTGCTCGCCGTGGCCTTCCTCCTGGCCGTCGCCGGCGTGTTCGGCGCGCAGACGTCCGCCCGAGCCGCCAACCTCCTCGTCAACCCGGGCTTCGAGACCGGAACGCTGTCCCCCTGGTCCTGCGCCGGCGGGCTGGGGTCGGTGGTCGCCACTCCGGTCCACTCCGGGTCGAAGGCGCTGGCCGGGGCGGCCAGCGGCGCCGACAACGCCAGGTGCGTCCAGACGGTGACCGTACGGCCGAGCACCGCCTACACGCTGACCGCCTGGGTCCGCGGCGGCTACGTCTACCTCGGCGTCACCGGCGGCGGGTCCACCTGGACCTCCTCCCCCGCGGCCTACACCCAGCTGTCGGTCTCCTTCACCACCGCCTCCGGCCAGACGAGCGCCGAGGTCTACCTGCACGGCTGGTACGGCCAGGGCACCTACTACGCCGACGACATCAGCTTCGACGGCCCCGGCGGCCCGACCCCCACCCCGACGGCCACTCCGACCCCGACGGTGACGCCCACACCCACGCCGACCCCGACACCCACACCGACACCCACACCGACACCGACACCCACACCGACTCCCACACCGACTCCCACTCCGACGCCGACCGACACCACGTGCGCGGTGAAGTCACGCCCCGCGGGCAAGGTCCTGCAGGGCTACTGGGAGAACTGGGACGGCGCGGCCAACGGCGTGCACCCGCCGTTCGGCTGGACCCCGATCACCGACCCCCGCATCAAGGCGCACGGCTACAACGTCATCAACGCCGCCTTCCCCGTCATCCGCTCCGACGGGACCGTCCTGTGGGAGGACGGCATGGACGCCACCGTCAAGGTGCCCACCCCGGCCGAGATGTGCCAGGCCAAGGCGGCGGGGGCGACGATCCTGATGTCCATCGGCGGCGCCGCCGCCGGCATCGACCTCAGCTCCAGCGCCGTCGCCGACCGCTTCGTGGCGACCGTCGTGCCGATTCTCAAGCGCTACAACTTCGACGGCATCGACATCGACATCGAGACCGGGCTGACCGGCAGCGGCAACATCGCCCAGCTGTCGCCGTCGCAGGCCAACCTCATCCGGATCATCGACGGCGTGCTCGCCCAGATGCCGGCCGACTTCGGCCTGACCATGGCGCCGGAGACCGCCTACGTGACCGGCGGCAGCGTCGTCTACGGCTCGATCTGGGGCGCGTACCTGCCGATCATCAAGAAGTACGCCGACAACGGCCGCCTCTGGTGGCTGAACATGCAGTACTACAACGGCAGCATGTACGGCTGCAGCGGCGACTCCTACGCGGCGGGCACGGTGCAGGGCTTCACCGCGCAGACCACGTGCCTGAACAACGGCCTGGTCATCCAGGGCGTCACGATCAGGGTGCCGTACGACAAGCAGGTCCCCGGCCTGCCCGCCCAGCCAGGCGCGGGCGGCGGCCACATGGGCCCGTCGCTGGTGAGCCAGAGCTGGAACGCCTTCGGCGGCGCCCTCAAGGGGTTGATGACCTGGTCCATCAACTGGGACGGGTCGAAGAACTGGACGTTCGGCGACAACGTCAGGTCCCTGCAGGGCCGCTAGCGCAAATCCGCCCATGACCTGATGACGCCCGGCGATCCCGGCCGGGCGTCGTCAGACAGGCGTCACTGGGTGAAGCCGACCGTGGACCAGTCCTTGGTCGCGAAGCCGAACGCCCCGTAGTTCGCCAGCGTCTTCTTCGCGGCGTAGATGGCGGGCCGCTGGTACAGCGGGATGGTGTGCACCTCGTCCCAGATCAGCTTGTCGGCCTGGTTGCCGAGCTCGATGTACTTCGCCGGGTCCATCTCCCCCGCCGCCTGCTCGATCAGCGCGTCCAGCTCCGCCGACCCGATGCGCGGGAAGTTGCTGCCGAAGTTGTCCTTGCCGGTGGGCTGCTTGTAGATCTGCGGCAGCGCCCCGTTCGGGAACGGCGTGCCCAGCCACGAGAACGGCACCAGGTCGAAGTTGCCGGGGATGATGTAGTCGTCGAAGAACTTGTCGTCGGGGACCGGCTCCACCTTGACCTTGACGCCGACGTCCTTCAGCATCGCCTGGGTCAGCTCGCCTTCCTGCTTGGCCAGCGGGTAGGCGGCCGGGACGACGAAGCGCAGCTCGAGCTCCTTGCCGTCCTTCTTGCGGTAGTCGCCCTCCATCTTCCAGCCGGCCGCGTCGAGCAGCTGCTTGGCCTTCTCGGGGTTGTACTTCCCGAGCTCTCCGGAGTTGTCGACGTAACCCTTGTGGGTGTTCATGTACAGGTGGTTGTTGAGCACCTGCACCGGCCAGTCGAGGTCCTTGAGGTCGGACTGGGTGATGGCCTCGCGGTTGATGCCGAGCTGGACGGCCTGGCGGACCGACTTGTCGGTGAGGTTGGGCGCGGAGCCGTTGACGGTGATGTGCCGCCAGTTGGGCGCCGCGGCCTTGCGGATGTCGGCGTTCGGCACGTTCTTGGCGCGCTGGAGGTCGGCGGCGATGGGGCTGAGCTCCATCGCGTCGAGCTCGCCGTTGGCGAAGGCGTTCACGGTGGCGCCGGAGTCGAGGGCGCGGAAGATGACCTTGTCGAGCTTGGCCCGCTTGCCCCACCAGGCGTCGTCCCTGACGAGGGTGACGGTCTTGCCGGTCTGGTCGAGCGCGTCGACCTTGAACGGCCCCGCGGTCACCGGGATCCTGTTGATCCAGCTCTTGTTGAACGCGGTGGCGTCGGCGTTGGCGGAGGCCGGAAGGAGCGGGGAGAACATGCCCTTCCAGTCGGGGTACTGCTTGGCGAAGGTGACGACGACCTCGTGGTCGGTCGCGCCCTTCTCCACCGAGGCGACGCGGTCGTAGCCGTCGGTCGAGGTCGCCTGGAACTTCTTGTCGGTGCCGTTGAGCGCCTTCCACTGGGCGACGAAGTCCTTGTAGGTGATCGGCGTGCCGTCGGACCACTTCGCCTTGTCGTTGAGCCGGTAGGTGACGACCTGCTTGCCGCCCTCCAGCTCCGCCTTCCACTCGGTGACGTAATCGGGGTTGTTGGTCACCTCGGCCTTGTCGTCGGCCTTGCCCATGCTGGGCATGACCGCGTCGAACACGTCGGAGACGGTCGCGTGCGTGCCGTTCACCTGGTTGTAGTTCCACTGCGTCTGCCACTGGGTCAGCGCGAGGGTGACGGTTCCGCCGTCCTTGACCTGCTCGTAGGCGACCGGGTTGACGGCGCTTCCGGGCAGCGCGGCGGCCTGCTCCTGCGCCTGTGCGGTGGCCTGCGCCGAACCGGCCTGCGGCTTGTCGGCACCGCCACCGCAGGCGGCGAGGGCGAGAGCCAGCAGGGCCGCGCCCGCGGCGGCCTTGTAGGCGACAACCTTCACGAGTTCCTCACTTCGGGGTAGTGGCAGGCGGCGCCGTGATCGTCGGCGTGCGCGAGCCGTGCAACGGGGGGCTCTTCGGCCGCGCACCGCGCGCGCTCCGGCTCGGGGAGCAGGGCGCGCTTGGGGCAGCGGGTGTGGAAGCGGCAGCCCGTCGGGGGCGCCGCGGGGCTGGGCAGGTCGCCGTCGAGGATGATCCTCTTGCGCGATCGCTCCAGCGCGGGGTCCGGCAGCGGGATGGCCGACATGAGCGCCCTGGTGTAGGGGTGGGCGGGCGTGCCGTACACCTCGGTGACGGCGCCGATCTCGACGATCTTGCCGAGGTACATGACCGCGACGCGGTCGGCCAGATGGCGGACGACGGACAGGTCGTGGGCGACGAACAGGTAGGACAGGCCCAGCCGGGCCTTCAGGTCCTCCAGCAGGTTGATGACGCCCGCCTGGATCGACACGTCGAGCGCGGAGACCGGCTCGTCGAGGACGACCAGTTTCGGCTCCAGGGCCAGCGCGCGGGCGATGCCGATGCGCTGGCGCTGCCCGCCGGAGAAGTGCTGCGGGTAGCGCTCGGCGTAGGAGGCGTCGAGGCCGACGAGGTCGAGCAGCTCGGCGACACGCTTGGCCACGTCCTTGTGCCCGTGGGCGCGCAGCGGCTCGGCCAGGATGTCGCCGACCGGCATGCGCGGGTCGAGCGCGGCCATCGGGTCCTGGAAGACGATCTGCAGGTCGCGGCGCAGTTCCTTGCGCTCGCGGGCGGTGAGCGTGCCGCTGTCCTTGCCGAAGACCACGACCTTGCCACCCTGGGCGGCCTCCAGCTGCATGATCTGCTGGAGGGTGGTGGTCTTGCCGCAGCCCGACTCGCCGACGAGGGCCAGCGTCTCGCCGGAGGCGATGTCGAAGCTGATGCCGTCGACGGCGTGCACGGTGCCGACGCGCCGCTTGAAGACGGCGCCCTTCGTCAGCGGGTAGTGCCGGACGAGACCGTCGAGCTCGAGCACCTTGCCGCGCTCCGCGCGCGGCGCCGAGGCGTCGGGCCGGCCGAACCCCTCGGGCGCGGGGAAGACGTCGGCCCCCCTGAGCTTCTTCAGCTCGATCTCGTGGGAGCGGATGCAGGCCACCCGGCGCGCGCCGACTTCGACGAGCTCGGGCTCGGCGTCGTCGCACGCGGACACCTTCAGCGGGCAGCGGGGCGCGAAGGGGCAGCCCGGCGGCAGCGCGGCGGGCGAGGGCGGGGCGCCCTCGATCGGCACCAGGCGCCGGCTGTCCTGGTCCAGCCGCGGGATCGAGGCGAGCAACCCCATCGTGTACGGCATGCGAGGCTCGTAGTAGATCTCTTCGACCGTGCCCTGCTCGACCGGCTTGCCGGCGTACATCACCAGCACCCGGTCGGCGAGCCCCGCGACCACCCCCAGGTCGTGGGTGATCATGACGATACCGGCGCCGGTCTCCTGCTGCGCCGTCTTCAGCACTTCCAGCACCTGCGCCTGGATGGTGACGTCGAGCGCGGTGGTCGGCTCGTCGCAGATCAGCACGTCGGGATCGTTGGCGATGGCCATCGCGATCATCGCGCGCTGCCGCATGCCGCCGGAGAACTCGTGCGGGAAGGCCTTGGCGCGCACGTCGGGGTGCGGGATGCCGACCAGGTCGAGCAGCTCGACGGCCTGCTTGGCGGCCTGCTCCCTGGTGACCTTCTGGTGGACGCGGACCGCCTCGGCGATCTGGTCCCCGATGGTGTAGACGGGGGTGAAGGCCGACAGCGGGTCCTGGAAGATCATGCTGATGGACTTGCCGCGCCGCTGGAGCATCTCCTGCTCCCGCATGCCGAGCAGTTCGTGGCCGTGCAGCCTGACCGAGCCGCTCACCTGCGCGCCGGCGGGCAGCAGGCCCATGACGGCGAGTGAGGTCACGGACTTGCCGGAGCCGGACTCGCCGACGATGCCCAGGATCTCACCCCTGCCGACCTGGTAGGAGACACCCCTGACGGCCTTGACGCCGCCGCGGAAGGTCACGTGGAGGTCGCTCACCTCGAGGATCGTCATGAGTTGCTTCCCGGGTCGAGGGCGTCGCGCAGGCCGTCGCCGATGAGGTTGATGCACAGGACCAGCAGGACGAGCAGTCCGGCGGGGAAGAGGAACAGCCACGGGTAGCTGATCGCCTCGCTGCCGCCCGCGGCGGAGATGAGGGTGCCGAGCGAGACGTCCGGCGGCTGCACGCCGAAGCCGAAGTAGGACAGCGCGGTCTCGCCGATGATGGCGGCGCTGACGTTCATGGTGGCGTCGATGATGAGCAGCGACGACAGGTTCGGCACGATGTGCCGGAAGATGATCTGCCGGTCGCTGATGCCCATGTAGCGGGCGGCCAGCACGTACTCCCGCTCGCGCAGGGACAGCGTCATGCTCCTGACCACCCTGGAGGTGATCATCCAGGAGAAGGCGGCGAGCAGCACCACGAACCACAGCCAGGTGGCGCCCTTCAGGCGTGGCGACAGGACCGCGATGATCAGGAAACTGGGCAGCACCAGCAGCAGATCGGCGCCCCACATCAGGGCCTTGTCCAGCCACCCGCCGAAGTAGCCGGCGAACGCGCCGACCACCGCGGCCAGGCCGGTGGAGAACAGGGCGACGAGGAAGCCGATGACGATCGACTTGCGCATGGCGTGCAACGTCACCGTGAACACGTCCTGGCCGATCTGGGTGGTGCCCCACCAGTGGTCGGCGCCGGGCGGGGAGCGGAAGGCGGTGAAGTCCTTGTCCTCCAGGCCGTACGGCGAGACCACCGGGCCCAGGTAGGCCAGGACGAGCAGCAGGAGGATTCCGGCCAGACCGATGATGACCTGTGGCTTGGCCAGAACCCGGCGCAGGACGACCTTGGAACGCATCTCTAGCTCACCCGCACTCTCGGGTCGAGCGCCGCGACGAGCAGGTCGGACAGCAGTCCGGCGACCAGGACGCAGACGGCGGTGAACAGGGCGACGGCGGCCACGGAGTTGACGTCGTTGTGCTGGATCGACTCGACCAGCCAGGCGCCCATGCCGTGCCAGCCGAAGATCTTCTCGGTGAAGGTGGCGCCGGTGAGCATGGTGCCGAAGGCGAAGGCGAAGTAGGTGGCGGCCGGGATGAGCGCGGTGCGCAGGGCGTGCTTGTAGAGCGCGGTTCTGCGGGAGAGCCCCTTGGCCTGGGCCGTACGGACGAAGTCCTGGCCGAGCACGTCGAGCATCATGTTGCGCTGGATGCGGCTGTAGAAGGCGATCTGGCCGAGGCACAGCGACAACGTCGGCAGGATCAGGTGGTTGAGCCGGTTGAGCAGCTGGTCGGTGCCGGTGAGCGCGGGGTTGTACTCGCCGGTGTACTCGATGAGCGTGTGCCCGAGCGCGTTGTTGATCCCGGTCGCGCCCATCGTCAGCAGGGTGGCCAGGACGAAGACGGGCACGGCCATGATGACGAACGAGGCCATGCCGATGGCCCTGTCACTGAGGCGGTACTGCTTGACCGCGGCGAACGCGCCGACGGCCACGCCGAGGACGGAGCCGAGGACGGTGCCGATCACCAGCAGGCGGAGGCTGACGCCGACCCGCCTGGCCATCTGGTCGTTGACCGACCCGCCGTCCCACGTCTTGCCGAAGTCGCCCCTGACCAGGCCGGACACCCAGGTTCCGTAGCGCTCGAGCAGGGGCGTCCTGTCATTGAGGTTGTACTCGCTCAGCGTGCTGTCCACGACCCCCGCGGGGATGGGCGGCTGGCGCCCCTCGTAGTTGGCGCGAGGGTTGAGGCTGCCGGCGGCGAGCAGGTACGCCAGGCTCGCGGCGATGGCGACCAGGATGACGCTCGACAGCAGCCTGCGCAGCAGGTACGTGCCCATTGCCCTCCGTTCGGACGAACGGGGGCCCTACAGCATGCAGCCGAGCGACGCCCCCACGACGAGAAAGCCGTGACCGTTCCTTGACGGGAACGTGACGACTCGTCGCAGGTTATCGGGCTGTCCGTATTACGGATTCATCTCGGACCGAAAGATCACCAGCGTCTGGCCCGGTACGGCGAGCCCGCCTGGAGCAGCGGAAACCCCCTCCTCGGAGGAAAGGAGAACCGACCCCACCGACACCGGCAACGTCACAGGATCCGTACAGAAATTTACCATGACATTCAGTGACGATCTCGTGACAATGAGCCATTTCGCCTGCTCATCGTAGTCGACCCGGGTCCGGTCCAGGCGCGGGTCCGTGAGCTCCGGCAGCGCCTTGCGCAGCGCGATCAGGTCGCGGTACCAGCACAGGACCGACCAGTGCTCCTCCTCCTTCAGCTCGCTCCAGTCGAGCTTGCTGCGCTGGAAGGTGTCCTCGGCCGACGGGTCGGGCGCGATCCAGTCGTAGCCGAAACCCTCGAACTCCTGAGCTCTGCGCTCGCCCTCGCCCTCGCGCAGGGCGGCCTCGACGTGGTCGGTGAAGAACAGGAACGGCGTGCGGGCCCCCCACTCCTCGCCCATGAACAGCATGGGGGTGAAGGGCGAGGTCAGCAGCAGCCCCGCGCCCAGCTTCAGCGCGGTCACGCCCAGACGGTCGCCGCCCGGCCGGTTGCCGATCTGGTCATGGTTCTGCAGGCAGCACACCAGCCGGTAGCCGGGCACGCCGGTCAGCGGGGCGCCGTGCGAGCGACCACGGAAGCCGGAGTAGCCCCCGTCGTGGACGAATCCCGACGCCAGGGCCTTGGCCAGGGCCGCCATCGAGGCGAAGTCCGCGTAGTAGCCGTGCCGCTCCCCCGACACGGCGGTGTGCAGCGCGTGGTGGACGTCGTCGTTCCACTGGGCGCTCATGCCGAGGCCGCCCGCCTCCAGCGGAGTGATCATGCGCGGGTCGTTGAGGTCGGACTCGGCGATCAGGGTCAGCGGCCGGCCCACCGAGCAGGCCAGCGCGTCCACCTCCTGGGCGAGCTCGGCCAGCAGGTGGACGGCGCGCCGGTCGTGGAGGGCGTGGACCGCGTCCAGGCGCAGCCCGTCGACGTGGAAGTCACGCAGCCACTGCAGCGCGTTGTCGATGAAGTACCGCCTGACCTCGTCGGATCCTGGGCCGTCGAGGTTGACCGCCTCGCCCCAGAAGCTGCCGCGGTAGCCGCCGAAGTAGGGGCCGAAGGGGTGCAGGAAGTTGCCCGACGGGCCGAGGTGGTTGTAGACGACGTCGAGCAGCACGCCGAGGCCCGCCCGGTGGCAGGCGTCGACGAACTCCTTCAGGCCGTCGGGCCCGCCGTAGGTCTCGTTCACCGCGTAGAGGTCGACCCCGTCGTACCCCCAGTTGCGCCCGCCGGGCACCGGGGCGACCGGCATGACCTCGACGAAGTCGACGCCGAGCTCGACGAGGTGGTCCAGGCGCTCGAGCGCCGCGGTGAAGGTGCCCTCGGTGGTGAAGGTGCCGACGTGCAGCTCGTAGATGACCGAGCCGCGCAGGTCGCGGCCCTTCCAGTCGTGGTCGCTCCAGGTGAAGCGGGCATGGTCGTAGACGCGGCTGGGCCCGAAGATGCCCTCGGGCTGCCTGCGGCTGCGCGGGTCGGGGTAGGGCCCTTCGCCGTCGACCAGGTAGCGGTAGTCGGTGCCGTGCCCCGCCCGCGCCACCTCGGCCGACCACCAGCCGCCCGAGCCTGCCCGGAGCGGCTCCCGCCGGCCCATGGTCTCGATCTCAACGGAGGTCGCCTGCGGCGCCCACACCTCAAAGATCATGTCTCTCCAGGAGTGCGACGGGATAGCGGCTGAGCAGGTGGCCGACCGGGACGCGGCCGGTGTGGAGCTCGCGGGTCAGCAGGTCGCGCCAGCGTCCTGAGGGCAGCGTGACGGAGGTCGCGCCCCAGCCGCCGCGCCTGGCCAGCCGTACCGGCAGGCGGGTGGCGACCGCCACGGCGCGCCCCCTGCCGAAGACGACGGCGTGCTCGGCGGCCTCCCCCGAGGCCGCCATCGGCTCGTACGGCGCGGCGGGCCCCAGCCTGCGCCGCAACCGCAGCGCCTGGGTGGTGACCAGCAGCTTGGCCGCGTCCCACGCCGACTCGGCGGCGCACGGGAAGGTGACGGGCCGCCGGTTGTCCGGGTCGACGAGGGAGAAGTCGGTGCGCTCGTTGCCCTGGTAGACGTCCGGCACGCCCGGCATCATGAGCTGCACCAGTTTCTGGCCGAGTGAGTTGGCCACGGCGTACCGGTCCACCTCGGCGGTGAAGTCGCCGACCGGCAGCCCGACCGCCTTGCGGGCGAAGGCGCGCAGCCCGTCCTCGTAGGCGGGGTCGGGGGCGATCCACGAGGTGGCGGTCTTGGCCTCGCGGGCGGCCTTGAGCAGGTAGTCGGTGAACCTGTCGACGGAGATCGGCCAGGCGGCCATCAGCGTCTGCCACGCCAGGTAGTCGAGGCTGGGGTCGAAGGCGAGCTGTCCCGCCCAGCCCTCCACGGCCGCCGCCCACTCCTCGGACAGTTCCGACAGCACCTGCAGGCGGGCGCGGACGTCCTCCGAGCGCTTGGTGTCGTGGGTGGACAGCGTGGTCATCGTGAACGGGCGCATCCCGGCGCAGTAGGCGTGGAAGTCCTCGACCGGCAGCCCGAAGTGGTCGGGCTCGCCGCCCACCTCGTTCAGGCAGGCCAGCGGGAACCACCGGTAGAGCGCGGTGTCCTCCACCCCCTTGGCCATGACGGGGCCGCAGGTCTGCTGGAAGCGGACGATCGCCTCGGGCGGGCCGTCCAGGACCGCGCGGGCGGTCTCCTGGTTGGGCGCGGCTTCCTCCACGATCCGCCTGGCCTGCGGGCCGGCCGGCCGGCCCGGCGTGACGTAGGCCCGGTAGACCGGCATGGCCACCAGCAGGTCGGCCAGGTCGCCGGCCGGCGCGCCGGTGACGCGCGACAGCCGGTCGAGCTCGCCGCCGAAGAACAGCTCGATGACCTCGCGCTTGGCGCGCGTCCGCACGAGCGGGTAGTCGGGGTCCTCGCCGGTCAGGCGGGAGAACAGGGCGACCAGCGGCGCCCTGCCCTCCGGGTCGACGAACAGGCCGTTGACGCGGTTGAGCGCGTCGTAGCCGGTGGTGCCGTCGCACGCCCAGTCGTCGGGCAGCCGCTCCTGGTCGATGAGGATCTTCTCCACGACCGTCCACACGCCGCCGGTCCTGGCCCGGAGCTTGTCCAGGTAGTCGCGCGGGTCGGCGAGGCCGTCGGGGTGGTCGATCCGCAGCCCCTCGACCAGCCCCTCGTCGAGCAGCCAGAAGATCACCTCGTGCGTCGCGGACAGCACGGACGGGTCCTCGACGCGCAGCCCGATGAGCGAGGAGACGTCGAAGAAGCGCCGGTAGCCCGGCCCCTCCCGCCAGTCGACGATGTGGTAGTACTCCGACTCGGGCAGGTCCTCGGCGAAGGAGTGGACGGCCACCCTGCCCTCGCGCCACTCGATGTCGAACCAGTGCGCGTACGGCGAGGCCGCGCCCTCGACGAGCACGCTCCTGAACTGCTCGTTGGCGGTGTTCATGTGGTTGGGCACGATGTCGATCACGATGCCCAGATCGTGGGCGGCCAGCGTGTCGGCCATCTCGCGGAACCCCTTGGCGCCGCCGAACTCCTCCCTGATCCGCGAGTGGTCGATGACGTCGTAGCCGTGCAGCGACTCGGGCACCGCCTGCAGGACGGGCGAGAGGTAGACGTGGCTGACGCCGAGGTCGCGCAGGTAGGGGGCGATGCCCGCGACCTCGGCGAAGCCGAAGTCGGGGGTCAGCTGGAGGCGGTAGGTCGAGACGGGCCTAGACACCGCGCAACACCCTCATCGAGCGTCCCGGCACCTGCAACCGCTCCCCTGCCCGCCTGACCCTGTTGTCCAGCATGATCGGCATCGCGGTGTCGATCTCGGTCAGCCACATCTCGCCGTAGTCCTTCGGGATCGTGAACCTGATGGTGTCGTGGTGGGCGTTGAACAGCACGAGAAACGAGTCGTCGACGATGGGTCTCCCCCTCCTGTCCGGCTCCGTGATCGCCTTGCCGTTGAGGTAGACGGCCAGCGACTTGGCGTAGCCCACGTTCCAGTCGGCCTCGGTCATCTCCTCTCCGGAGGGGGTCAGCCAGGCCATGTCGTAGTTGAAGCGCCTGCGCCGGAAGACGGGGTGCTCGCGGCGCAGCTTGGCCAGGCGCTGGGTGAACTCCAGCAGCAGCCAGTTGCGCCGCACGTCGGACCAGTCGACCCAGGTCAGCTCGTTGTCCTGGCAGTAGCCGTTGTTGTTGCCCTTCTGGGTGCGGCCCATCTCGTCGCCGTGGGAGAGCATGGGCACGCCCTGCGACAGGAAGAGCGTGGTCAGGAAGTTGCGCTTCTGCTGTTCCCGCAACGCCTCGGTGCCGGCGTCCCACGAGCGGTTGTCGTCTGTGCCGTCCCTGTTGTCCTCGCCGTTGGCCTCGTTGTGCTTCTCGTTGTAGGAGACCAGGTCGTGCAGGGTGAAGCCGTCGTGGCAGGTCACGAAGTTGATGGAGGCCACCGGGCGGCGGCTGTCGCTCTGGTAGAGGTCGCCGGAGCCGGTGAAGCGCGAGCCGAACTCGGGCAGCGTGGCCGGCTCGCCCCGCCACAGGTCCCTGATCGTGTCGCGGTACTTGCCGTTCCACTCGGTCCACCTGGCCGGGAAGTTGCCGACCTGGTAGCCGCCGGGCCCCACGTCCCACGGCTCGGCGATCAGCTTGACCTGCGACAGCACGGGGTCCTGCTGCACCAGGTCGAAGAAGGCCGACAGCCGGTCGACCTCGTGCAGCTCGCGGGCCAGCGTGGCGGCCAGGTCGAAGCGGAAGCCGTCGACGTGCATCTCGGTGACCCAGTAGCGGAGCGAGTCCATGATCAGCTGGAGCACCTGGGGGCTGCGCATGAGCAGGCTGTTGCCGGTGCCGGTGGTGTCCATGTAGTGCTGGGGATCGCCGTCGACCAGGCGGTAGTAGGTGGGGTTGTCGATGCCCTTCAGGCCGAGCGTCGGGCCCTGGTGGTTGCCCTCGGCGGTGTGGTTGTAGACCACGTCCAGGATGACCTCGATGCCCGCCTCGTGCAGGTTCCTGACCATCGCCTTGAACTCCAGCACCTGCCCGCCGCGCTGCCCCTGGCTGGAGTAGCGGTTGTGCGGGGCGAAGTACCCGCTGGTGTTGTAGCCCCAGTAGTTCGTCAGCCCCTTCTCCTCCAGGAACTGGTCGGTGACGAACTGGTGGACCGGCATCAGCTCCAGGGCGGTCACGCCGAGCTTGGTCAGATGGTCGATGACCTCGGGGTGGCCGAGCGCGGCGTAGGTGCCGCGGATCCGCTCGGGGATCCTGGGGTGGGCGATCGTCAACCCCCGCACGTGCGCCTCGTAGATCACCGTGTCGTGGTACGGCTTGGCGGGCGGCCGGTCGTGTCCCCAGCCGAAGAAGGGGTTGATGACGATCGAGCGCGGGACGAAGGGCGCGGAGTCCTCGGGGTTGGGCCGGTCGCCGTCGTAGAGCGCCGCCTCCCAGGTGATGCCACCCTCGATCGCCTTGGCGTACGGGTCGAGCAGCAGCTTGGCGGGGTTGCAGCGCAGGCCGCGCGCGGGGTCGTAGGGGCCGTGGACGCGGTAGCCGTACCGCTGGCCGGGGCCGATGCCCGGCAGGTAGCCGTGCCAGACGAAGCCCTCGCACTCGGTGAGGGAGACCCGCGACTCCTTGTCGTTGTCGTCGAACAGGCAGAGCTCCACGCGATCGGCCACCTCGCTGAACAGCGCGAAGTTGGTGCCCGCGCCGTCGTAGGTGGCGCCGAGAGGATACGGGTCTCCCGGCCAGATCTCGATCATCGAGGCTCCCCTTACGCTCTGGCCCCCATGTTCGCCCAGGAGGCAGCGGCTGCCTAGATGCCCGCTGCGAAGCCACTGGTAACCCCGTCCCGGTCATCGTTCGCCTTCAGGGCCGCTGCCGTCCGGATCCCAGGCAGGTGTGGCAGGCGCCCCTCCTGGTGACCCCTTCCCCCGCGCAGCCGCCGCACGCGACCAGCGAGCCGAAGGCGGCGTGGCGGTAGACGTGGACGAGGGGCTGGGACTTGACCACGGCCCAGCCCTGCGCCTCGGCCCTGCCGTCCCATCGGGCGAAGGTCCAGATGTCGAGCAGTTCGAGCAGGTTCCTGAACGGCAGGGTCAGCGCCGCTCTGACGTTGAGATCGCTGAGGCGCATCGGCACTCCTCTTTCCTCGCTGGAGATGTGCCCCGCTTGGCGGTCGCCAAAGGAATATGCCGGTTCTCCGCTTCTCGCTCCAGGAGTGGGAGAGTTTCCGCGACGAGGTTTCGTGTGGTCCCCCACGGCAATATGCGTCCGCCATGGGTGGATTCAAGAAGTTCTTACTGAGGGGCAACATCGTCGAGCTCGCCGTCGCCGTCATCGTCGGGGCGACGTTCAGCGGGCTCGTGCAGGCGCTGGTCGCCGATCTCATCACACCGCTGATCGGGGCGATCACCGGGGGCCGGGAGCCCGACTTCGCGCAGTACTCCTTCACCGTCAACGGGAGCGAGTTCAGGGTCCCCGTCGCGGCAGGTCGGTGCGCGCACTGCACGGTCGAGCTCGTGCCCGAATCCGAGAAGCCCCAGGTCTGACCGCACCCGGCGGGCCTGCAAGATAGGGGCATGAGCATGGAGTTGATGGTCTGGCGCGCGGACGGTCCGGTCACCAGGGAGCGGGCCGCGGCCTTCTACCGCGCGGCCCGCGGCGCCGCACCCGCGACGGCGCAGACCACCGCCGAGTCCACCGGGAGCGCCGGACCTGCCGAGAGCACCGGGGACGCCGGACTTGTCGCCGCCGCCGGGCACGCCGGATCAGCCGAGGTCGCCGCGTTCGCCAAGGAACTGCCCGGCCACGCCACCGCCTTGGCCGGGCACGCGCTGGTCACCATGGCGCCCGAGGAGGTCGACGACGTCTCCAACGCGGCCTTCTCGCTGGCCCGCCAGTACGGCCTGGTCTGCTACGACCCGCAGCGCGACCTCGTGCACAACCTCGGGCCGCTCGGCGTCGACCCCGAGACCCAGCTCCACACCGGTGACGGCATGATGGTCGTCAACCCCGACCTGGGCCTGGTGCGTGACGTGCTCGCCACGCTCTCCCCGCAGAACCCCTTCGCCGTGCTGGTGACCTTCGGCCGCCACTTCATCCAGGTGTCGCCGGGCTACGAGCTGGAGTACAAGGAGGGCACGCTGCGCACCACGCTGGTGACCCGTCTGGAGGAGGTCCAGCGGGCCTTCGACGAGTACGCCAGAGGCGAGCGCGGCTTCCTCGACCGCTTCACGTGGGTCGCCGGCTAGGGCGAGGGGTCCAGGTTGCCGCCCGACAGGACGGCCACCGTACGGCCCGGCGGCGTCCTGCCGGCCAGGTAGGCGGCGGTCGCGACCGCCCCGCTGGGTTCGGCGACCAGCCGCGCCCGGGCGGACAGGTGGCGCATCGCGTCGCGGATCTCGTCCTCCGTGACGGTCACGATGTCGTCGACTCGCGCCCGGACGTGGGCGAAGGTCAGCTCGGACAGGTCGGCGCGCAGCCCGTCGGCGATGGTGCGGAAGGTCCGCTCCGGCTCCCACGTGACGCGGCGCCCCGTGGCCAGGCTCTCCGCGGCGTCGGCGGCCAGCTCGGGCTCGACGCCGATCACCCGTACGGACGGGTCGAGCGCCTTGACCGCCGACGCGATACCCGAGATGAGGCCGCCCCCGCTCACCGGGACCAGCACCACCTCGACGCCGGGCAGGTCAGCCATGATCTCCAGCCCGATGGTGCCCTGGCCCGCGATGACCGCCGGGTGGTCGTACGGCGGGACCAGCGTCAGGCCGCGCTCGGCGGCCAGTTGCTCGGCCGCGACCAGCCGCTGGGCCGGCGGCACGACGACCAGGTCGGCGCCCCACCCGCTGATCGCGTCGGTCTTGACCCGCGGGGCGCCCTCGGGGACGACCACGACGCAGCCGATGCCCCTGAGCCGGGCGGCGTAGGCGAGTGCCTGCCCGTGGTTGCCCGAGGAGTGGGTGACCACACCGGGGGGTTCGAGGACGGCGAGCGCGTTGACCGCTCCCCTGATCTTGAAGGAGCCCACCCGCTGGAGGCTCTCCGGCTTGACCCAGAGGTCGTCGGCCTGGACCAGCGGGGTGCGCAGCACGTGGGGGGCGACGCGGCCGGCGGCGGCCCGGATGTCGTCGATCGTGACCAGCTCCATGGCCCCATTGTCCGCGCCGGACCGCCCGCGGGAAGCCCGCCCGTCGGCCATGATCGACAAGGGGTTCCTGGAGGAGGGCCGGCTCATCCGCGACGTCCACACGATCCGGCACCTGCCCGCCGTCATCGTCCAGGGCCGCTACGACATGGCCACACCCGTCGCCACCGCGTGGGACCTGCACCGGGCCTGGCCCGAGGCCACCTTCGAGATCGTGGAGGGGGCGGGGCACTCGGCCGGCGAGCCCGCCATCGCCGACCGGCTGGTCGCGGCCACCGACAGGTTCCGGTATGACAGGAGTCCATGAGCCTGTATCCACCCATTGAGCCCTACGACTCGGGCCTGCTCGACGTCGGCGACGGTAACGAGATCTACTGGGAGGTCTGCGGCAACCCGGAGGGCAAGCCGGCGGTCATGCTGCACGGCGGTCCCGGCAGCGGCTGCTCGGCGAAGCACCGCCGCCAGTGGGACCCGCAGGCCTACCGGATCGTGCTGTTCGATCAGCGCAACTGCGGCCGTAGCAAGCCGAACGCCGGCGACCCCGGCGTGTCGCTCGCGGCGAACACCACCTGGCATCTCGTGCGCGACATGGAACGGCTGCGCGAGCACCTCGGCATCGACGTCTGGCAGGTTTTCGGCGGGTCATGGGGCAGCGCGCTGGCGCTGGCCTACGCGCAGACGCATCCCGACAGGGTGAGCGAGCTGATCCTGCGCGGCATCTTCACCCTCAGGGAGCACGAGCTGCGCTGGTTCTACCAGGAGGGCGCCTCGTTCCTCTTCCCCGACCTGTGGGAGTCCTACCTGGCACCCATCCCGGAGGAGGAGCGCGGCGACCTGATCGCCGCGTTCGCGCGGCGCCTGGACAGCGCCGACGAGCAGGTACGGGTGGCCGCCGCCCGCGCCTGGTCGCAGTGGGAGGCGGCCACCATCACGCTGCTGCCGGATCCTGAGCACGTCGCCGAGTTCGGCGAGGCCCACCGGGCCGTCTGCTTCGCCAGGATCGAGAACCACTACTTCGTCCACGGCGGCTTCTTCGAGCCGGGACAGCTCATCCGCGACGTCGGCAAGGTCAGGCACATCCCCGCGGTGATCGTGCAGGGCCGCTACGACGCCTGCACGCCGATGACCACCGCGTGGGACCTGCACAAGGCGTGGCCCGAGGCCGCCTTCCACGTCGTCGACGACGCGGGCCACGCGTTCACCGAGCCTGGGATCGCGGCTCGGCTGGTCGAAGCCACCGACTCCTTTCGCGGACCCGCCGTACGACGGGGATGAGGGCGCCGACGGCCAGCAACGCCAGCAGGGGCGCCATGAGCACGCCGAACAGGAAGCCGACGGCCACGTCGTGGGGGTAGTGGACCCCGACGAACACGCGGGAGAAGGCCATCACCGCGGCCAGCGGTAGCACCAGCCACGCCAGCCGCCGCCAGACCAGGACCAGTGCGCCTGCCGAGGCGGCGGCGAGCACCGCGTGGTTGCTGGGGAAGGACCAGTCGCCGACCGGCGGGCACGCCGCGATGGTGGCGATCCCGCCCCGGCACGGCCGTTCTTCCTTGATCAGCAGCTTGATGCCCTCGCTGAGGACGTAGGCGCCGATGACGGCGATCGGGCCGGCGACGGCGAGCGCCAGGTCGCGGTCGGGTGCCGCCCGCGACCGCCAGGCGGCCAGCGCGAAGAGCGCGGCGAAGACCAGCAACCCTGCGTCCGTCCCGATCTCGGCGAGGGTGTGCACCCAGACCGGTGTGCTCATGGCGAAGCCGACGATGTCCCCGTACACGGTGGCGTCATGTCCAATCGGTGAAAGATCTATGAACAAGCCACCGTAGAGGGCGGAGCGCCCGTTCGCCTCGACCTTTCGGCCGATCTCAGGACCGTGTCAGGACCTGACGGTCGAGGTCGAGGTACTTCTGGCGCCGCTCGCCCTCGGTGATCAGGCCGCGGCGGTAGGCCTCGTTCGCCGCGTCACGTTCGGCGACGTAGTAGGCGGCCATGATCTCGCTGCGGAGCGGCGTGAAACCGTGCTCGACGCAGTCGCAGAACACGTTGACCTTGCCTTCGACCAGCTCGGGTTCGACGGTGCAGGTCAGCTCTCTCGCTCTCAGCCTGCGCACCGCGTCACGCAGGGTGGTCGGGCCGAGAGCACCGTTGAAACAGGTGTCAAGAGTGATCTTCGTCGTTCTCACCTTCCCCCGGACGTCCCTCTCTGACAACCCTCGTGACGGCATGAATATTCCCAGGTCAAGCGGGGTACGGGCGCATGGTGATCGGAGAGCACGTCGTCGTCGGATACACGCAGGACCCGGGTGGGCGTGACGCCCTCGCGCTCGGGGCGGCCATCGCCCGGCTCACCGGCGGCGAGCTGACGGTGGCCACGATCCACCCTCCCGGCAGCCCCGGGCTCGCCGTCGAGGCCCAGGCGAACCTTTCGCACGCGGCGCAGGCGCTGGGCGAGGTCCCGGCCGAGTACGTCACCTTCGAGAGCCGCGGCGCGGGCCGGGGCCTGTCGGTGCTGGCCGGCCGGATCAGGGCCGACCTGATCGTGGTGGGATCGGCGCAGGGCGGGGTGAGAGGCCGCATCACCATCGGCAGCACGGCCGACCACCTGCTGCACATGTCACCGGAGGCGGTGCTGCTCACACCGGCCGGCTACGAGCCGCCGGCCGAGCCGAGCCGGCTGACCCTCGCCTACGTGCACCGGCCGCAGGCCGACGAGGCGGTCGAGCGGGTGGCGCAGGCGGCGCTGCGGCTCGGCGTGCCCATGCGGCTGCTCACCTTCGACCTGCGCGTCGACGACCCGGGACGGCTGCGCGACGACCTGGCGCTGGCCGTACGGCTGGCCTGGGAGAGCACGGGGATCGAGGCGGAGGCCGAGACCGCGGAGGGGCACGACGTGGCGAGCGCGCTGGCCAGCGTGGAGTGGCCGGCGGGCGACCTGCTGGTGTGCGCGGCCAGCGAGGACGCCCAGCCGCACCGGGTCTTCCTCGGCGAGGTGGCCAGGAAGGCGCTGAAGGCGTCCACCTGCCCGGTGGCCGTGCTGCCCAGGGGCTTCACCTGAGCCTGGGGTTCCTTTCCGAGGCAGCCTGGGGTTCCTTTCCGAGGCAGCCTGGGGTTCCTTTCCGGGGCAGCCTGGGGTTCCTTTCCGCGGTTCGCGGTCAGCCGGCCGCGCGCCGGGGCGTGCTGCGTGCGGCGCAGGCCTCGCCGTACAGGCGCAGGTAGCGGTCGGCCATGACCGCGGGCGAGAAGCGCCGGCGCGCCTCGCGGCGGCACTCCTCGGGGTCGATCTCGTCCACCCGCAGCAGCAGCTCGGCCAGTTCCTCCTCGGTGTCGGCGAGCCATCCCGTGCGGCCGTGGTCGACCAGCTCGGGCAGGCAGCCGCGGCGCAGGCCGACGGGCGGCACGCCCAGGGCGAGCGCCTCGACCACGGCGGTGCCGCCGGGTTCGTCCCACTGGATGGGGAACAGGGCCGCCTTGGCCGAGGCGTAGAGCTCGTCCCTCGCGCTCCCGCCCACCCCGCCGATCCAGCGGACCAGGTCGCCGTCCAGGTAGGGGGCGACCTGGTCGTGGTGGTAGCGGACGTCGGGGTGGCCGTGCAGCGGATGGTCGGGATCCTGCAGGACGGCCTCCAGCTCCGCCGGGGTGTTCAGGCCGCTCACCGGGCCCGCCATGACCAGCGGCAGGCCGAGCTTCTGGCACACCCGGGCCGCCAGGTGCTGGCCCTTGAGCGCGCAGACCCTGCCCATGACGACGACCTGCTCGCCGGCGCCGCCGACCGGGTGCCCGTCGGTGAGCGGCGTGGCCAGATGGACCGCGCCGAGGGCGGCCGCACGCAGGGCCGCGGGCGCGCGGGCCAGCTGCGACTCGGAGACGCCGTTGACCGCGACGCCCGGCGGGAAGGCGCCGTAGAACGCCGGATGCTTGCGCAGGTCCCAGTGAAGGGTGTGGAGGACGGGCGGGCCGCCGAAGGCCGACAGCGTCGCCGGGCCCACCACCTCCAGGTGGTCGTGGACCAGGTCGATGTCGTCGCGGCTGCGCAGTTCCTCGAGCACGCGCGCCTGGTGCGCGTGGGCCAGGCCCATGACCTGGTTGTACGGCTTGTGCAGCTCGCTGAACCGCCCGTCGGGGAAGGTCCAGACGAGCTCGTCGGCCTCGATCGTGCTGGAAGCGACGGAGGCGAGCACGACGTGCACGCCGCGCGCGCGGAGAGCGGGCACCAGCGTGGCGACGACGTTCTCGATGCCGCCGTAGCCCGAGGGCGGGACCGCGAGCCATGGCCCCGCGTTCACGAGGATCTTCATGCCACGTCCTCCTCCATGACGTCGATCAGGGACGCGAGCGGTGGCCGCTCGGCGACCGACACGTCGGTGACGGTGTCGGGGTGGAACTGGCGCAGCAGGGTGGCCGGCGGCTCGGAGGCGACGATCCGGCCCTGGCGCTCCAGCCTTGACCACGCGGTGAGGATGATCTGGCCCGCCATCCGGCCGAGCGCCGCGGTGCTCTGGTGGGAGTGCTCGCGGGTGCCGAGGTCCACCTGGGCCATGGCGTCCAGGCCGATCAACTCCAGGAGATCGACGAGCAGGCCGAACTCGACGCCGTACTCGGTGACGAACGGCACGCGTTCGAGAACCGACCTCCTGGCGGCGTACTCGCCGCCCAAGGGCTGGGCGAACCCGGCGAGCTCGGGCCAGAACAGGTTGAGCAGTGGCCGTGCGACCAGCTCGGTGACCCTGCCGCCCTCGCCCGGCCGTCCGCGCAGGGGCCGCTCGTAGGCGCCCTTCACGAACTGGACCTTCGGCTCGGTCAGCAGCGGCCCGAGCAACCCCGTGACGAAATGGGAGCGGAAGTTGCGCAGGTCGGCGTCGATGTAGACCACCAGATCGCCATGGCTGGCGGCCAGGCCCTTCCACAACGCCTCGCCCTTGCCCGACAGCGGCGGCAGTTCGGGCAGCACGTCGTCCTGGCGGACGACCTTCGCCCCGGCCTTGGTGGCGCGCGCGGCCGTGGCGTCGGTGGAGCGGGAGTCGACGACGAGGATCTCGTCGACCAGTGCGGACAGGTCTCTGCGGATCGCCGAGACGATCGCGCCGACGGTGCGTTCCTCGTCGCGCGCTGGAAGCACCACGCTGACGGTCGTGCCGGTCTTGGCCAGCAGCAACGCGTCAAGCGGCCAGTCGGCGGCGGTGCTGGTACCTGGTTCCATGCAGTCTGCCCCGATCTGATGACGTCATGGATGGCAGAACTGCCCCACCGATAGCGATTCGAACATCATTGTTTGCTCGACCGCAGGTGAGGCATATGCCAGTCCGTGACCTCACTCACCCGTATCGGCATCATCGGAGCGGGAAATGTCGCCGCACGCCACGCTGACGTCCTCTCCACGTTCCCCGACGTGACGATTGCCGGAATCGCCGACACCGATCCCCACAAGGCCGAGGCTCTGGCCTCACGGCATGGCTCCCTCGCCTACGGCGACCACGCCGACCTGCTGGCTGCCGGCAGACTTGATGCGGTTTACGTGTGTGTACCTCCTTTCGCGCACGGTACGCCAGAGCTTGACTGCGTGGAGTCCGATCTACCGATATTTGTTGAAAAACCGCTCGCGCTCGACCTCGAGACCGCCGAGCAGATCGGCGCGGAGATCACGCGCAAAAACCTGCCCTCGGCCGTCGGGCACCACTGGCGCTACCTCGACCTCGTCGACTGGGCCAGGGACCTGCTGGAAGGCCGTCCGATCCAGCTGGCCATCGGCCACTGGCTGGACAAGGTGCCGCCGGTGCCGTGGTGGCTCAGGCGCGAGCTGTCGGGCGGCCAGGTGCTGGAGCAGGCCGTGCACGTGCTCGACCTGGCCCGGGTGCTGGTCGGCGAGGTCACCATGGTGCACGCCGTGCCCGGCGGGATCCCCGAGGACGGGGAGGTCGACAGGGCGACGGCGGCGCTGCTGCGGTTCGACTCGGGAGCGGCGGGGCTGCTCGCGGTGAGCTGCCTGCTGCCCGCCAAGGGACGGGTCGGGCTCGAGGTGTGCGCGGACGGGGTCTCCCTGGATCTCAGCGAAACCCGGCTCGTGGCCGACGGACGGAGCATCATGGAGGATCCGGGCAAGGCCAAGACGCGGGTGGACAGGGAGTTCGTGAACGCGGTCCAGGGCAGGGCGAACGACGTGCGGGTGCCGTACGAGGAGGCGCTGCGCACGCACCGGCTGGCGCACGCGGTGGCGCGGTCGGCCACCGAGGGGATTCCCGTGATGCTGAATGGATGAGATCCGCACGCTGAGCATCGAGGCGCCGGGCGAGATCACCTTCGTCGAGGAGAAGGCGGGTCCGCTGGAGGACGGCGGCTTCCGCGTCGAGACCGTCTACAGCGGCGTGTCCGCGGGCACCGAGCTGACCTACGTCAAGGGCACCAACCCCTACCTGAACGCCACCTGGGATCCGGTGCTGGGGCTGTTCACCGAGGGCGTGCCGTCGATCGGGTATCCGGTGCGCGGCATCGGCTACATGCAGGTCGGCATGGTCACCGAGACCAGGACCGGAGCCGTGCACGAGGGCGCCCTGCTGGCGATGGCCTACGGGCACCGCACCGGCTACGTGGCCGACCCGCTCAAGGACCGTTTCGTCGAACTGCCCGACGACCTCGATCCGCTGCTCGGCATCTACGTCGCCCACATGGGCCCCATCTGCGCCAACGGCCTGCTCCACGCCGCCGCCGACCTGTACGGCCCCGCCTTCCACAGCCTGGGCGACGGCGTCAGGGGCCGCAGGGTGGCGATCACGGGCGCGGGCGTGGTCGGCCTGCTCACCGCGTCCTTCGCGATCCGGCACGGCGCGGCCGAGGTCGTCGTGGTGGACGAGACGCCCGAGCGGCTGCGCGTCGCCGAGGCGCTGGGCGCCACGACCGTCGAGGAGGATCCCGCCGTCACGCTGAAGGAGCGCTGGCGGCACACTCCGGGCGACCGGGGCGCCGACGTGGTGTTCCAGTGCCGGGGGCAGGCCCGCTACCTCGCGCTGGCGCTGAAGCTGCTGCGGCCGCAGGGCACGGTGATCGACCTGGCCTTCTATCCGCACGGCGCCGACGAGGTGCGCCTGGGCGAGGAGTTCCACCACAACGGGCTGTCGATCAGGTGCGCGCAGATCGGCAGGGTGCCGCGCGGCCTCGCCCACGCCTGGGACAGGGAACGCCTGTCCTACGAGACGGTCGAGCTGCTCAGGAACGCCAGGGGGCTACGCGAGCACCTGGTCACCGACGTCGTCGGATTCGGCCAGGCCCCCGAGCTCCTCACCGACCTGGCGCATGGACGCCGGCACGCCGTCCAGGCCGTACTGAGCCAGGACGTCGAGGACTAGCGCGGCCGACCAGCTGAAGTCGCGGCAGCCGTGTCCCTCCGCGGTGAACGGGTGGAAGTACTCCCTGAAGCCGGAGGTGGTCACCGCCCTGATCATCCCGTCGGCCAGCAGCTCGGCCAGGTCGGCCCTGCGGTGGCGCAGGCCCTGCCAGACCAGCCAGGTCAGGTTGATCCAGCTCGGCCCTCTCCAGTAGCGGACCGGGTCGAACTCCGGCGTGTCAGGCGCGAAGCTGGGCAGCAGCCCGCTCTTGATCTCGAACCGGTCGAGAGCGGTGCCGATGAGCGCGTTGACGATCTCGCGCGGCAGGTCGGGCAGGATCAGCGGCACCAGACCCGCCGCGCTGTGGGAGCGCAGCAGGATGCCGCTGGCGGTGTCGCGGCTGTGGAACAGGCCGTCGTCGTAGAGGTGCGCGACCATGGCGGCGGTGATCCTGGCCGCCTCGGCGTGATGCGGCGCGGGGTCGTGGCCGCAGACGGCGGCGATCTTCGCGAGGGCGGACTCGGACGCGCCGTAGGCGGCGTTGAACAGCGGGTCCTCCACGGCGAAGGCGCCCGCCCTGCGGTAGCCGGTGTCGCGGTAGGCGCGGGCGAGCGCGGTGTAATGCTCGTAGTCGCGGTCGGTGGGCCGCTCGTCGGCGCTGACGTGGGTGAGGTCGCGGCGCGCCACACCCGCCGGCCCGGTGGCGACGGCGGCCAGCGGGATGTCCCACGCGGGGCTGTTGTCCATGCCCGACTCCCACGGGTGGACGATCGACAGCAGCCCGTCGGCCGACCGGCGCGCCGTCCGCAGGAAGTGCTGCTGGGCGACCAGGCGGGGGTAGAGGCGGCGCAGGAAGGTGGTGTCGGGCTCGGCGAGGTGCACCTGCCAGGCCGCGATGGCGTGCACGGGCGGCTGCACGATGCCCGAGGTGGCGCTGCCGGACGGCGCGCGGACCGCCCAGAACTCCGGTCCGGGGAAGTAGGCGCCGTCGGGCACGTCGGGGTTGAAGACGATGTGCGGCACCCTGCCGTCGCGCCACTGCGCCCCGAACAGCGACAGCAGCTCCGAACGGGCCCGGCGCGGCGACCACCGCGCGTTGCCGATGGCGATGAAGGCCGAGTCCCAGCTCCACTGGTGGGGGTAGAGCCGCCGCGAGGGGACGGTGTAGCTGCCGTCCCAGTTGGCGACCAGGACACGCACGGCGTCGCGTGCGATCATAGGAACTTCCTGATGAAGGCGGCCGTCTGCGGAAGGACGATCTCGGGTTCGCCGCGCAGGCGGCACTCCAGCGCGAGGTAGCCGTCGTAGCCGATGGCGTCGAGCGTGGCCAGCTGCGCCCCCCAGTCGAGGTGCCCGGTGCCCGGCTGGTTCCTGTTCGACTCGCTGATCTGCATGTGGGCGAGGTACGGCCCGGCCTCCACCAGCGAGCGGCAGGGGTCGTCCTCCTCGATGTTCATGTGGTAGGTGTCGCCGGCGATCCTGATGGAGTCCATGGCGCAGTAGGACACCGCCTCGGCCAGGGTGTTGACCATGTGGTTCTCGTACCTGTTGAGCGGCTCCAGCATGATCTTCACGCCGTTGCGCTGCGCGTGCTCGCCCAGCAGGCCGAGCGCCTCGGCCAGCACCTCGCGGTCCTCCTCGGGCCCGCGCGGCGGCTCGAAGGGCGGCAGCCGCCGCGAGAACTGCCCCCAGGAGGCGGGGGTCATCACACCGATGCCGCCGAGCTCGGCGATCACCGTGAGCTGGGAGCGCAGCTGCTGGATGGCGTCCTTGCGCTTGGCCGGGTCGAAGTCGCCGATGAAGTGCGGCATGTCGACGCAGACCGTCGGCATGACCACCCCGTCGGCCAGCGCGCGTTTGAGCTCGGTCAGCCTGGTGGCGAACTGGAAGTCGCCCTTGCCGCGCAGCTCGATCGCGTCGAAGCCGGCGTCGACCGCGAACGCGAACTTCTCCTGCAGCGTGCGCCCCGGCAACAGCTGCTCCTGTACGGCCAGCTTCATACTGTGTTTCCTTCGAAGGCGAAGACGAGTTGCAGAACGTCGGCCGGATGCCGGTCGAGCAGGTCGAAGGCTTCGGCGGCGGACTCGACGGGCATGACGTGGCTGACCAGCTCCCGCGCGTCGACCTCGCCGCGGTAGGTCAGCTCCATGAAGGTGCGCTGCAGCCGCTCGACGTCCCAGCGGTGCGACAGCCACGAGGCCACGCCGCCGATCTGCGAGGAGACCAGCTGCACCTGGTTGTGGTGGAACTCCTCGCCGAGCCGCAGCCCGATCCCGTCGCCCTGGTAGAAGCCCGCCGCGACGACCCTGCCGCCCTTGCGGACGGTTCTGATGGCCTCCTGCAGGCCCTGGTGGGTGCCGCTCAGCTCGATGGCGGTGTCGGCGCCCTCGATGCGCTTGCGCACGAACTCGGCCACCGAGCCGGACCGCACGTCGAAGGTCTCGGCAGCGCCGAAGCGCTCGGCCAGGTCGAGGCGGCCGGGCAGGGCGTCGGCGGCGACCACGCGGGCCCCGTTGAGCACGGCGAGGCGGGTGGCCAGCAGCCCGATGACGCCCTGCCCGAACACGGTGACCTGGTCGCCGAGGTGGATGTCGGCGGCGTGGACGGCGTTGAGCGCGATCGCCCCGACCCTCGCGAAGACGCCGAGCAGCGGATCGACGCCGGGCGGGATCAGGTGGCCGACCAGCTTCTCGGCCGGCACGACCGCCTCGTCGCGGTGGCCCCAGATGCCCCACACCAGCGACCCGACGGGCGGGTCGGCGACGTCGGGCGCGGCCTCGACGACCTCGCCGACCTCCTGGTAGCCCCAGCCCGCGAGGGGGTAGGAGTGGCTCTGGCCCTCGACGAACAGCCGGCGCTCGGTGTCCCAGCGGCGGTTGAGGTAGGGGTTGGTCCCTCGGTAGGCGGTCAGCTCGGTGCCCGCCGAGACGCCTGAGTACAGCGTGCGGACCCGCACGGTGCCGGGCGCCAGCTCGCCGGGCTCCTCCCGCGTGACGCGCACCAGACCCGGCTCTTGAATGGTGATGACGTGCATTCCCCACACTTACGCTTATTGATCAAACAAAAGTGGCTGATTTGGCGCATGATTGCAGACCATAGCTGCGCTCAATTCACACTTAAGTCTACGTCTTTAACCGAGCATTGCCGCGAATTTGAGGAGCTGTATCCGGAAAGCAACCTTTCCCATGATCAAACGCTCGGGCGCTGACCAGCCACGACGGCCCGCCGAGTTTCTCAACGGATGCCGGAAATTGCACAGGGCGTTGCTCGCCCTGCTCCAGGGGTACTCCAGGCACATCACCTCAGGAGGAGCGAGCCATGCCGTACAAGGTAACCGCCGTCCTCTCCGCCGCGATCCTGGCCGTCACCATGGCCGCGTGCGGCGGCGGCGCGGAGGGTCAGCCCGCCGACACGATCACCGTGTGGACCGAGGAGAACCTCGCCGACCGCATGGCGGTGCAACAGCAGATCGTCGCCGACTTCACCCGGCGGACCGGGATCAAGGTCAACCTGGTCGGCGTCGCGGAGGACCAGTTCAGCCAGATCATCACCTCGGCGGCGGCGGCCGGCAGGCTGCCCGACGTCATCGGCGCGCTCCCGCTCGCCTCGGTCCGCGAACTGGAGGCCAACGACCTGCTCGACACCGAGACACCGGGCAGGATCGTGGACCAGCTCGGCCGCGACACCT
Source organism: Nonomuraea sp. NPDC003804 (assembly GCF_040610675.1). Classification (NCBI taxonomy): domain Bacteria; kingdom Bacillati; phylum Actinomycetota; class Actinomycetes; order Streptosporangiales; family Streptosporangiaceae; genus Nonomuraea; species Nonomuraea sp. NPDC003804. Next base: position 14,956 of record NZ_JBEXMT010000014.1, on the reverse strand, counting down.
TCTCGGCCAGGGCGCTCCAGCTGGACAGCGCCTCGGGCAAGCTGCTGGCCGTTCCCAGTGACGGGTGGGCGCAGCTCATCCTCTACCGCAAGGACCTGTTCGAGAAGGCCGGGCTCGAACCGCCCGACACCTACGAGCGGCTGGAAGCCGCGGCCAGGAAGCTCCACACCGGCGGCATCGCGGGCATCACCCTCGCCATCGCGCCCAAGGACTCCTTCACCGCGCAGAGCTTCGAGCACGTGGCCCTGGCCAACGGCTGCCGGCTGGTCGACGACGCGGGCACCGTCGCCCTCGAATCCCCCGCCTGCGTGCAGGCCTTCGACTTCTACTCGCGTCTGGCCGGGCAGTACTCGGTGAAGGGCAAGCAGGACGTCGACTCCACCAGGGCCACCTACTTCGCCGGCAAGGCGGCGATGACGATCTGGTCGTCGTTCATCCTCGACGAGATGGCCGGGCTGCGGAACGACGCGCTGCCGTCCTGCGCGGCGTGCAAGGCGGACAAGGAGTGGCTGGCCGCCAACACCGGCGTGGTCACCGCGCTGAAGGGCCCCGCCGGCGGCACGCCCGCCCAGTACGGCGAGATCGTCTCGTGGGCGGTCACCAGGGACGCCGACGCCGCCGCCGCGCAGCGGTTCGTCGCCTTCATGATGAACGAGGGCTACGAGCGCTGGATCGGGATGGCCCCCGAGGGCAAGTTCCCCACCCGCAAGGGCTTCGAGTCGCGGTGGACCGCGCTGCCCGCGGGCGTCGACACCAAGAAGCCGCTGGCCGAGGTCTACCCCGCCGAGGTGCTCGAGGCGCTGCGCCGCAGCCCCGACGCCTTCGCCCGGTGGGGCATCCCCCAGGGGCAGGGCAAGCTGGTCGGGGCCACCATGGGCGAGCTGCCCGTGCCCAAGGCCCTCAGCGCGATCGTGGACGGCTCGCTCACGCCGCAGGCCGCGGCCGCCCAGGCCGCGTCGGACGTCGAAGCGATCAAGCGCGGGATCAGGCAATGACCACCGGCATCGGCACCGGTGCGGGTCCCGGCCCCGTCGCCGAGGAAAGGCCGGCGGGAAACCGGCCCGGCGCGGCGGGCCGGACCACGAGCAGGACGCTGCGGCAGCAGGAGGCGCGGGCCGGCCTGCTGCTCATCTCCCCCACTCTGGTCATCACACTGGTCGTCGTGGTCGTCCCGCTGCTGTGGGCGATCATGCTGGCCTTCCAGGACGCCCGGCTCATCTCCATCAGGCGGACGGGCCTCTTCGGCGACTACACGCTGGAGAACTTCTCCTACGTCATCTCCGCGCCGGGCTTCTGGAGCTCCCTGGTCAACACGCTGGTCTACACCGTGGCGGGCACCGCCCTGTCGATCGCGCTCGGCCTGGTGGCGGCGCTGGCGCTGAAGAGCAGGTTCAAGGGGCGCACCCTGGTCAGGGCGGCCATCCTCATCCCCTACGTCGCCCCCGTCGTGGCCGTCGCCTTCCTGTGGGAGGTGATGCTGAACCCGCAGTTCGGCATCGTCAACACCTGGCTCAGCGAGCCGATCGCCTTCCTCACCCAGGCCAGGGGCAGCGTCCTCGGGCTCACCGTGCCGGTCGCGCTGCTGACCGTCATCGCCTTCGAGGCCTGGCGCTACTTCCCGTTCGCCTTCCTGTTCATCCTGGCCAGGCTCCAGGCGCTGCCCCGCGAGCTCGACGAGGCGGCGGTCGTGGACGGCGCGACGCCGACCCAGCGCTTCCGCCATGTGATCATGCCGCAGCTCTGGCGGGTGGTGGCGCTGCTGGCGGTGCTGCGGTTCGTGTTCACCTTCACCAAGTTCGACGACGTCTACCTGCTCACCGGCGGCGGCGCGGGCACCGAGGTGGTCAGCGTCAGGGTCTACACCTTCCTCACCGCGCGCGACGACATCGGCGCCTCGGCGGCCCAGGCGATCGTGCTGGCCCTGGTGCTGGTGGTCTTCCTGGTGGTGTACCTGAGGTCCTTCGGAGGCGAGCGTGAGTAGGGACCGCTTCGAACGCGCGCTGTTCAGGGTGCTCAGGCCGCTCGTGATCGGGTTCCTGGCCGTGATCACCGGCTTCCCGTTCCTCTACATGGTGATGCTGTCGGTCCGCGACATCCAGGAGCTGATCCTCGACCCCGGATCGCTGTGGCCGCAGCGCTTCACCCTGGCGACCTACCAGGACGTGCTGGGCAGGCAGGGCTTCCTGACCTTCATGCGCAACAGCGCGATCGTCGCGGTCGCCTCGGTGGCGGTGACGCTGCTCATCTCGATCCCCGGCGCCTACGCGGTGGCCCGGCTGCGCTTCTTCGGCCGCCGTCAGGTGCACTTCCTGTTCCTGGCGGTCTACCTCTTCCCCGCGATCGTGCTGGCGATCCCGCTGTTCGTGCTGTTCACCATGCTCGGGCTGCGCGGGTCGCTGCCGGGGCTGATCCTGGTCTACATCGCCCAGATCGTGCCGGTCACCGTCTACATGCTGCGCAACTACTTCGAGACCGTGCCGCGCAGCGTGGAGGAGGCGGCCGCGATGGACGGCTGCGGCAGGATCGAGACGATCTGGCGGGTGGTGCTGCCGCTGTCGAAACCCGCCCTCATGGCCACCGGCCTCTACGCCTTCATGATCGCGTGGAACGAGTTCCTCTTCGCCCTGCTCTTCCTGGTGGAACGCAGGGAAAGCTGGACGGTCTCCCTCGGGCTGTCGCAGCTGGCGGGCAGTATCGAGATACCGACCACCGTTCTCATGGCAGGATCGGTCATCCTGACACTACCCATCGTCGTGGTGTTCTTCGCCGGCGAGCGGCTGCTGGCGGAGGGCCTGACGGCAGGCGCGGAGAAGGGCTAGTGATGCTGACGGCGGGACACGTCCTCCAGTTGATCAGGCAGGGCACGTGCCGTACCCGCAAGGAGCTGATCGACTACACCGGGCTGTCCAGGTCCACCGTCACCGACAGGGTGGACCGGCTGATCGAGGCCGGCTACATCCGCGAGGCCGACAAGGGGGCGTCGGGCGGCGGGCGCCCTCCGTCGGTCCTCGCCCTCGACTCCACCGCCAGGGTCGTGCTCGTCGCCGACCTCGGCGCCGGCCACGCGCGGGTGGCGCTGACCGACCTCGCCGCCCGCCCGCAGGCCGAGGAGTCGGAGAGCATGCGCATCGACCGCGGCCCCGAGGAGGTGCTGGCCTGGGTGCTCCAGGCCTTCGAGCGCCTGCTCGACCGCACCGGCCGCACCAGGGAGCAGGTCTGCGGCGTCGGCCTCGACCTGCCCGGCTCGGTCGACCACACCTCGGGCAAGGTGCTCAGGTCCTTCCTGATGCCGGGGTGGGACGACCTGCCGATCAAGGCGGCCTTCGGCGCCCGGTTCGATGTGCCGATCCTGGTGGAGAACGACGCCAAGGCGATGGCGCTCGGCGAGTGGTGGGCCGCCTACCGGCACTCGCCGTCGCTGCTGCTGGTGAAGGTCTCCACCGGCATCGGCGCCGGCATCGTGCTCGACGGGCGCATCTACCGGGGCGTGGAGGAGGGCGCCGGCAACATCGGCCACGTACGGCTGCGCGAGAGCGACGACAGGGTCTGCACGTGCGGTTCGAAGGGGTGCGTCGCCTCGCTGGCCAGCGGCCACGCCGTGGCCAAGGACCTCGGGCAGAAGAGCAGCCGCGACGTGGTGCGCCTGGTGCAGGCGGGCGATCCCCAGGCCATCGCCCGTACCCAGGAGGCGGGGCGCACGCTCGGCCTGGTGCTGGCCACCGCGGTGAGCCTGCTCAACCCCGGCGTGCTGGTGCTGGCCGGCGACATGGCCGAGACGCGGGAGCACTACCTGACCGGCATCAGGGAGAGCGTCTACCGGCACAGCCTGCCGTACACGACGAGGAACCTGGAGATCGTCACCAGCGGGCTGGGCGGCAGGGCGGGCGTCATCGGGACCGCGGTGATGGTGACGGAGCACGTGCTCTCCCCGGAGAGCGTCGACGCGTCCCTGGGGTGAGCGCGGCGGGAAGCGCGGGCGGGATCGTCGTGGTGAGCACGGCGAGCACCGCGACGCCGAGCAGCATCCCCGCGACCACGTCGCTGACCCAGTGCACGCCGAGGGCGACGCGCGTGTAGGACACCGACAGCACCAGGAAGGCGGCGATCCCCCAGGCCAGGACCAGGAGCACGGGCCTGCCGCGCAGCCTCGGGGAGAGCAGCAGCACGATCACCCCCGCGCCGAGCGTGACGGTCAGCGCGTGGCCCGACGGGAACGACATGCCGACGGCGGTGGCGACCGGGTCGGGGAAGGCGGGCCTGGCCCGATCGATGACGATCTTCAACGCCTCGCCGAGCAGGCCGCCCGCCACGATCACCGTGAGCGCCCAGGCGCCGGCCCCGAGCCTGCCCTTCCAGATCAGCCAGGCCGCGATCGCGATCACCACGATCCGCCACGTGGCCGGACCCAGGGCGTCGGTCCACAGCAGCAGGAGGCGCGTCCACGCCGGATCGGCGAGCGCCCCGGCGTACAGGTCGTGCGCCACCGCCCGGTCGACCTGGTTGAGCGGCTGCCTGGCCAGCAGGAGCAGCAGCCCGAACGGGATCAGGGACACGACGAGGACGAGCCTGGTCAGCATCACCCCATCCTGCCCGCTACAGGCCGAGACTAGCCCGCAGGACGTCAGGAGCCTCCACCATCGAGGGTCCGTACCAGGTCAGCAACCGTCCGCTGACCAGCGCGCTGCCGGCGAAGCACTCAGGCCCGTCGTCCGCGCAGAAGGCGTACGGCTCGTCCGGCAGCACCACCACGTCCGGGTCCTTCGCCACGAGCTCCGCGAGAGGGATCCTGGGATAGCGCTCGGGATGGGCGGCGTAGAGGTTGTCGACGCCCAGCCGCCTCAGCACGTCGCCGGTGAAGGTGTCGCGGCCGACCACCATCCACGGCCGCCGCCAGATCGGGATGATCGCGGTGCGCCTGACCGCGGGCTCCGGCAGGTCCCACGCCCGGCGCGCCCGCTCCAGCCACTCCGGCTCCGGTGTGCGGCAGGCCAGCTCGAACATCCTGCCCAGGGAGACGAACGCGGCCTCGACCGTCTCGATCCTGGTCACCCATACCGCGATGCCCGCCTGCCTGAGCGCCTCGAGGTCGGGTTCCCTGTTCTCCTCGGCGTTGGCCAGCACCACGTCGGGCGCCAACGCCATGATCCGGTCGAGGTCGGGGTTCTTGGTGCCGCGCACCCTGACCACGTCGAGGCCGGCCGGATGGGTGCACCAGTCCGTGGCGCCGACCAGCTTGCCGGTGGGCGCCACGGACTCGGTGAGGGAGGGCACGAGGGAGACGACGCGTTCGACCGTCGCGGGCACCCGCACCTCGCGTCCTGTGTCGTCGACGGCCACGGACTCCTCCTTCGGGCCTGGCGGCGGACCCCGCGGGGGCCCGCCGCGAACGGGCTAGGCCAGGGCCTTGAGCGCGCCCTCGTAGTCGGGCTCCTGGGTGATCTCGGGGACCAGCTCCGAGTAGACGACCTTGTTGTCGCCGTCGAGCACCACGACGGCGCGGGCGGCCAGACCGGCCAGCGGGCCGGACTCCTGGGCCACACCGTAGTCGGCCAGGAACTCCCTGCCCCGCATCAGCGACAGCGTCACCACGCTGTCGAGGCCCTCGGCGCCGCAGAAGCGGCCCTGCGCGAACGGCAGGTCGGCCGAGACGCACAGCACGGCCACGTCGGGGTGCTCGGCCGCCACCTGGTTGAAGCGGCGGACCGACGCGGCGCACACTCCCGTGTCGACGCTGGGGAAGATGTTGAGCACCTTGGTCTTGCCGCCGAAGTCGGCGAGCGTCACGTCGGACAGGTCCTTGCCCACGAGGCTGAACGCGGGGGCCGCGTCGCCAGGCTGAGGGAAGGTGCCGCCGACGGTGATCGGGTTGCCCTTGAAGGTGACATCGGACATGAGCGCCTCCCGGCGAAAAGGTGACAAAAGCCAAGGGCTCGATCCTATTGCTTCCCCTTGCTGCGGCTTCCGCCGTACCGGCGCCGTGTGACTCAGTACACTCGGCGAGGTTCGACTGGCCCTCCCCTGGAGTGACATGTGAGCAGCGGGCTCGTGGCCGCCCCGCATCCGCCGTCGCCCTCCGCCGAGCCGCCCGCCGGGCGGCGGCGCTGGCTTCGCCGGGTCGTGGTGGCGACGACGGTGGTGGTGCTCGCCGTCGCCGGCGCGACGGTCGGCGCGTACGTCAAGCTGACCAGCAACGTGAAGCACATCGACGTCACCGGCGACCTCGACGCCACGCGACCGCCCAAGGCCGCCACCACCGCGCTCAACGTGCTGATCGTCGGCTCCGACCAGCGCGACGGCAGGAACGCCAGGTACGGCCGCGCCGTCGAGGGCGAGCGCACCGACACGATCATGCTGGCCCACGTGTCGTCCAGGCGCGACGGGGCCATGGTGATCAGCTTCCCCCGCGACTCGCTGGTCCAGCTTCCCTCCTGCCGCGCCAAGGGCAGGCTGCCGGGCCAGCCGGCCCATCTCGGCATGATCAACGAGTCGTTCAACTCGGGCGGCATCGGCTGCACGTGGAAGACGATCGAGTCGCTGACCGGCATCCACATCGACCACTTCGTGAAAGTCGACTTCACCGGGTTCAAAAGCATGGTCGACGCGGTCGGCGGGGTCGAGGTGTGCCTGCCCGAGCGCGTCGACGACACCAAGGCGCTGCTCCACCTCGACGCGGGACGGCAGTCGCTCAACGGCGAGCAGGCGCTCGGCTACGTCAGGGCCCGCTACAGCATGGGCGACGGCTCCGACATCGGGCGCATCCAGCGGCAGCAGATGTTCATCGCCGCCATGCTCAGGAAGGTCATGAGCGGTCGCACGCTCACCGACCCGGCCAGGCTCTTCGGCTTCCTCGACGCGGCCACCAAGGCCGTCACCACCGACCCGGGGCTCACGCCCGGCGTCATGAAGGACCTCGCCGAGAGCGCGCGGGGCATGACGGCGGGCCAGATCCGGTTCGTCACGACGCCGTGGTACTACTCCGTGTCCCATCCCGGGCGGGTGGAGTGGGTGCAGCCGCAGGCCAGGACCCTGTTCCAGATCGTCGCCAAGGACCTGGAGGTGACGGGGATCAGGGGCGGGCAGGAGAAGGTGCCGCCGTCGCGGATCCAGGTGGAGGTGCGCAACGGCACCTTCCGGCCGGGCCTGGCCGGCCAGGTGGCGGTGGGGCTCGAACAGCGCGGCTACCACGTCTCCAGGATCGGCGACGCCTCGCGCAAGCCGTACCCGAAGACCCAGCTCGCCTACTCCCCCAACGGGGAGGCGCGCGTCCCCACGCTCACCCGCGACCTGCTGTCGGCCACGCCGCGGCTGGTGGCGGGGGCGGCCACGCCGCGGCTGGTGCTGACGATCGGGGACGACTGGCAGGGCCTCAAGCCGATGCAGGTGGGCGCCTCCGAGGCGCTGAAGGGGTTCGACGCCACCCACGACACGTGCGCGGCCTGAGAGCGCCGCGCCGGTCAGGCCGGAGGTCGGAGGCGGCCGTCGGCCAGACCCTGGTGGCCGAGCCTGATGAGGGTCTCGCCGAGCTCGGTCGCCTCCCGCAGGGCGTCCTCCATGGCGGCCAGCCGGCGGAAGGCGTCGCCGTAGGCCCGCTGCTCGCTGAGCGACAGCCTGGGCAGGCGGGTACGGCGCGCGTCGACCCTGCTGGAGCCGGCCGGCACCCGGGCCCCGGCCGAGCGCAGGAAACCGGCGAGGAAGTGGGGGTCCACGCGGCGCTGGTCGACCCGGTAGAGGGTGAGTTGCGGGCCGAGGACGGCGCCGTCCTGGCCGACCACCCTCGCGGTGGCGTAGGTGGCCACGACGTCGCCGGGCTGGATCCTGACCAGGCCGGGCTCGGCCGTGGTGGCGCCGGAGGGTGTGGTGGTGCCGCGCTCCACGTCGTCGGCCGTCAGCACCGGCAGGTCGCCGCCGTCGGCCGACATCCTGGGCGGCGCCTGGAGGATCGTGACCAGGCCCGCCTTGACCAGCTCGCCGATCGTGGTGACCGGCCGGTCGCGCGGCTCGTCGAGCACCACCAGATCGGGCGCGTCGACGGAGGCGGCCAGGAAACGGGCTCTGGCGTCGGCGAAGGCGCGCCCCAGGTCGGCTCCGCCGCGCGGGGCGTGGCGGGAGGGGCTGAGGTCCACCTCGTCGTCGAGCAGGTCGATGATGCGGACCCGGTGCGCTCCGTCGCGCAGGCCGGGCTCGACCCTGCTCAGGTCGCCCTCGGCGTCCATGATGACGATCTCGGACGGCGGGCGCTCCCCGCTCTGCGGCCTGCGCAGCAGCCACAGGTCGGGGCCGCCGGGCCAGAGCCCCACCACGGCGCGCAGGGCCCCGGCGCGCAGCAGGTTGCCCCTGATGCGGCGGCCGGCCCTGCGGCCGGCCGCGGCGACGGGCATGAGGATGGCCACCAGGCCGCCCGGCCTGACGTGGGTGAGGCAGTGCTGCACCCACGCCAGCTCGGACTCTCCGCGCGGCGGCAGGCCGTGCTCCCACCGCGGGTCGCCGGTGAGCTCGTCGTAGCCCCACGACCGCTCGTTGAACGGCGGGTCGCAGACCACCGCGTCGGCCCGGGGGCCGGGGAAGGCGTCGCGCCTGAGCGAGTCGCCGTGGACGATCTCGGCCTCGACCCCGCGCAGCGCCAGCCGGGCGGCGGCGATGCGGGCCGAGGTGTCCTCCAGCTCCTGGCCGAGCACTCTCACGCCGTCGGGCGCCCCCATGGCGCGGCCGCGGGGCGACAGCGGCAGCAGGAGGGTGCCGACGCCGCAGGCCGGGTCGAGGACGATGCCGCCGTCGGGGACGGCCAGCCGTATCATCAGGGCCGCGAGGTCCTCACGGGTGACGGAGAGCTTGCGGGAGTGGGCCTCGAAGTAGCGGGCGCACAGGAACTCGTAGGCGGCCGGCGCGCCCTGCTCGGCGGCCAGCTCGCGCAGCACCGCGACCTGTCCCTCGTCGAGCCCCTCGCCCCCGGCCCCGGGATCGGCGAGAAAACCTCCGGCGGCGGCCACGAGCTCGCCAAGCTGAAGATCTCCGGAAGCTTTCAGGCGTTGCCACGCGCGATCCGCCAGCGAGACCTGGTAGGACTTCCCATAGCGACTCAGCCATGCCTCGACCTCGCGCAGCGCGAAAAGCGGCTGCGCGGCGGTTCCGTCGACGGGTTTGGGGAAGTCGTCGTGGCGGCGGCGCCAGTTGCTCACCGCGGCCCGCCCGACACCGGCGAGCCGAGCGATGTCGCCGGCGTTCACGGTCGGGTCGTGGCTCATGGACGCCACATTAGTTCACAACACTCTTCAGCGCATCTGCTTGTGAAGTGTTTCAACCAATGATTTACTGACTACTATGACGCACAACATCCGCTATGCCGCCGGGTCGGACGTGGGCCGACGAAGGGAGCAGAACGAGGATTCGGGCTACGTGAGCGCCCGCATGCTGGCGATCGCGGACGGGATGGGCGGCCACGCGGCCGGCGAGCTTGCCAGCTCCGCCACGATCGCGGTGCTGCGCGAGCTCGACGTCAGCTTGCCAGAGGCGGGGGCCGATCTCGAAACCGCCCTGGAGGCGGCCGTGCTGGAGGCGGGGCGCAGGCTTGCCGAACTGGTCGAGATCGACCCGGCTCGCAGGGGCATGGGCACGACGGTGACCGCCATGTTGTGGGACGGCACGAGGTTCGCCCTGGCCCACCTGGGCGACTCGCGGGCGTACTTGCTGCGCGACGGCGCGCTCTACCAGATCACCAAGGACCACACGCTGGTCCAGTCGATGGTGGACGAAGGCCGCATCACGGAGGACCAGGCCGCGGTCCACCCGCGCCGCTCGATGGTGTTGCGCGTGCTCGGCAGCGAGGGCAGGGCCGAGCCCGACATGTCGCTGCGCGAGGCGGAGCTCGGCGACCGCTACATGTTGTGCTCCGACGGGCTGACCGACGTGCTCGGCCCCGAGACCCTCCACGAGATCCTGACCTCGTACGGCGAGCCCGACGCCGCCGTGCACAGGCTCATCGAACTGGCCAACGAGGGCGGAGGGCCCGACAACGTCACCGTCATCGTGGCCGACGTCGTACCGTCCGGCGAGGGCGGCACGTCGATGTACCGGGTGGGCGTCGGATCCTGATCGGTACGGCGGTTCTCAACCCATCTGAAAGCGCGGGAATCCACACTCTCGGTACAACGAGAAGGGAACTCCCAATGAGGACCAGCCGTACCATCCTGATCGCCGCCGCCGGCCTGCTGGCGGCCTTACCCGCCACCGTCGCGTCCGCGTCCGCTGCTTCCGCGCCTGCTTCCACCCCCATCTCCGCGTCCGCCGCCACGGGCGTCGGGGCCGGCCCCAGCACGACGTGGGGCCCGACGTTCTCCTCCGGCAGGAAGGCCGTCGCACAGGGCAGGCTCACCGTGCTCAGCCGGGACACGTCCACCACGCCGACGACCGCCACGGTGGAGATCAACGGCGCGATCACCGACCTGACCAAGGGGCCGGCCTGCGGCTGGGCGGCCTTCCGCGTCTCCTTCCTCAAGAAGGACGGAAGCGTGCCGACCAAGCACCTCTACAGCCTCGACTGCACCAAGGGCACCCCGAAGTCCTTCTCCTTCGTCGAGAAGCGGGTCGTCCTGGTCGAGACGAAGGTCTGCGGCGAGATCAAGGCCTCGAAGCCGTCGGCCACCTGCCTGTACGGCGGCAGCTGGAAGAAGCTCTACAGCTATCTCGACTAGTACGTCCCAGCAGCAACACTGCGCATATTTCGCCTCATATCTAGACACTTTCCGGATGTCCGGCCCGCGGCCACGACGGCACTACTACAGTCCCTCGTTAGTCGCCGGTCTTCTGGGAAGGAGTCGTCCTGGACCCGATCGCTGAAGGACTGCTGAAGGCGGCTCGCCCCGAGCTCGGCTACCGCGAGAAGGGCGGCCAGTACACCAAGTTCGGCACGTGGTACGCCGACCTCGTCCAGGACCCCCAGTATCGCAACGCGCCGTGGTGCGACATGTTCATCACCTGGGCCGCGCACAAGGCGGGCCTGCAGGAGTACGTCGGGCAGTTCGCCTGGACGCCCTCGCACGCGGCCTGGTTCATCCAACAGGGCGCCTGGTCGCTAAAACCCGAGCCAGGCGCCCTGGTCTTCTACGACTGGAAGGGCGGCAAGAGCTACAAGGGCATCGACCACGTCGGCATCGTCGAGAAAGTCGCCGGATCGAAGATCCACACGATCGAGGCGAACGTCGACAAGGTCTGGCTCAAGCGCAAGGTCCGCGACACCGACAAGGTCGTCGGGTACGGGCTGCCCCGCCTGGTCAAGGAACATCCGACGCTGATCGAGGTACGCCCCTCCGACCAGCCGCTCGAGCCCTTCTCCGTCCAGGCGCACGTGCCGCCGGCGATGACACGGGAGTCACCGTTCGACGTGCTGGGGACGCCGCAGGCCTTACTCGCCGCGATGGTGCTCACCACCGTGGTCGTCTCGTTCCGGGTGGCGGGACGCTCCCGCGGCTCCGGGCGCCATCGCCGGGAACTCGTCCCATGGGTCAGCCCCGCCCCCGCGCCACCGCCACATGTCACCGCCTCCCGTCCCACCCTCGCACCACCGCCGCACGTGACCGCCGCCCGCACCGCCCCCGCACCACCGCCGCACGTGACCGCCGCCCGCCTCACGTCATCCCCCCGCGGTCCCGTCCCCGCCCTGCCGCCCCGGGCGCGCACCACGACCCCCGCACCGCCCGGCGTCCCCCGCACCCGCGTCCCGGCGGACGAGGCCCGCTCGCGCGCGCAGGCGGAACGCGCTCACCTGCCGTTGGAGCGTTCCGGCGAGCGCGCGCCGGCCGCGCCGGTCGCTCCGCACCCGTTCACCCCGCCGGGCGGTACCGCCAGGCGGCGCAGGCCGTATGAGGCGGCCACTGGGAAATAGTAGGACGTCCTAGTATCTTCGAGAGGAGGCCCCTCACCAAGGAGTGATCAGGCGTGCACGTACCGGCCCATCCCGTCCGCTTCGTGACCGCGGCAGCGCTGTTCGACGGCCACGATGCCGCGATCAACATCATGCGGCGGATCCTGCAGTCACAAGGGGCGGAGGTCGTGCATCTCGGACACAACAGATCCGTCGACGAGATCGTCACCGCCGCCATCCAGGAAGACGTCCAGGGCGTCGCGATCAGCTCCTACCAGGGCGGGCACGTCGAGTTCTTCACCTACCTCGTCGAGCTCCTGCGCGAGCGCGGCGCCGGCCACATCAGGGTGTACGGCGGGGGCGGCGGCGTGATCGTCCCCGAGGAGATCGAGCTGCTGCACTCCAGGGGCGTGGCGAGGATCTTCTCCCCCGAGGACGGCCAGCGGCTCGGCCTCCCCGGAATGATCAACAAGCTGATCGAGGAATGCGACGTCGAGCTCGGCGACCCGCCGTCCGTGGAGGCCGTCGCGTCGGGCGACCAGGCGGCGCTGGCCAGGGCGATCACGCTGATCGAGTCGGGGCGGGCGCCCGAGGAACTGCTCGCGGGGATCCGCGCCCTGGGCGGCGCGACCCCGGCCCAGGCCACCACCGGAGTGACCGATGATGCCGTGGCGGGGGTGGAGAACGTTCCGGGTGACGGCGCCGGACCGACCGTCCGGCGGGCGCCCGTCCTGGGCATCACCGGCACCGGCGGGTCCGGCAAGTCGTCGCTGACCGACGAGCTGCTGCGCAGGTTCCACGTCGACAACGACGACAAGCTGCGCATGGCGGTCATCGCCATCGACCCCACCAGGCGGCGCGGCGGCGGCGCCCTGCTCGGCGACCGCATCAGGATGAACAGCCTCGGCGGGCAGACCTACTTCCGCTCCCTCGCCACGCGAGGCGCGAGCGAGGTGCCCGACTGCCTCGACGACGTGATCGCCGCCTGCCGCGCGGCCGGGTACGACCTGGTCGTCATCGAGACACCCGGCATCGGGCAGGGCGACGCGGGGATCGTCCCGCACGTGGACGTGCCGATCTACGTGATGACGCCGGAGTTCGGCGCCGCCTCCCAGCTCGAGAAGATCGACATGCTCGACTTCGCCGAGGCCGTCGTGATCAACAAGTACGAGCGGCGCGGGGCCGAGGACGCGCTGCGCGACGTGCGCCGCCAGATGGTGCGCAACCGGTCCGCGTTCGGGGTGTCGCCCGACGCGATGCCGGTGTTCGGCACCATCGCCGCCCGCTACAACGACGCGGGGGTGACGGCGCTCTACCACCACCTGCGCGACCAGCTCGTGGAGCGGGGCATGCCGGTCGGCGCCGGCCTGCTGCCCAGGGTCGAGGGGCGCACCTCCAGGACGGCGGCGGCGGTGGTGCCGCCGGCACGGGTCCGCTACCTCGCGGAGATCGCCGAGACGGTGCGCGGCTACCACGCCGAGACGACGGCCCAGGTGGAGGTGGCCCGGCGCCGGCAGCAGCTGGCGGCCGTCCGGGCACTCCTGGGCGAACCCGCCGGTTCGGCGGGCGGGGCGCAGGCGGTCGCCCCCGCCGACGGGCGAGGCGTGACGGATGCGCGCCTGGACGAGCTGGCTGCCCCCGCCGACGGGCGGAACGTGACGGATGCGCGTCTGGACGAGCTGGCTGCCCAGGCCGAGCGGGAGCTGTCCGACGAGAGCAGGGCGCTGCTGGCGGAGTGGCCCGCGTTGCGGGAGCAGTACACCGCCGACGAGCTCGTCGTGCGGGTCCGCGACAGGGAGATCCACACCCCGCTGTGGCGCGAGACCCTCTCCGGCAACAGGATCCCGCGCGTCGCGCTGCCCCGCTTCGAGGACCACGGCGAGCTGCTGCGCTTCCTGCGCTCGGAGAACCTGCCGGGCCGCTTCCCGTTCACCGCGGGCGTGTTCCCCTTCAAGCGGGACGACGAGGACCCGACCAGGATGTTCGCCGGCGAGGGCGACCCGTTCAGGACGAACCGGCGCTTCAAGCTGCTGTCGGAGGGCCAGCCGGCGACCCGGTTGTCCACCGCGTTCGACTCGGTGACCCTGTACGGCCACGACCCGGACGTTCGACCCGACATTTACGGAAAAGTCGGGACCTCGGGGGTATCGATCGCGACGCTCGACGACATGAAGGTGCTCTACGACGGCTTCGACCTGTCCGCGCCGAACACCTCCGTCTCCATGACCATCAACGGCCCCGCCCCCACGATCCTGGCCTTCTTCCTCAACGCCGCGATCGACCAGGCGCTCGAGCGCTTCGAGTCCGCCCAGGGCCGCCCGCCGTCCCCGCAGGAGGCGGCCGAGCTGCGCGCCAGGACTCTCGCCACCGTACGGGGCACCGTCCAGGCCGACATCCTCAAGGAGGACCAGGGGCAGAACACCTGCATCTTCTCCACGGAGTTCTCGCTGCGCATGATGGCCGACATCCAGGAGTGGTTCATCCGCAACCAGGTGCGCAACTTCTACTCGGTGTCCATCTCCGGCTACCACATCGCCGAGGCGGGCGCGAACCCCATCAGCCAGCTCGCCTTCACCCTCGCCAACGGCTTCACCTACGTCGAGGCCTACCTGGCGCGCGACATGCGGATCGACGACTTCGCGCCCAACCTGTCGTTCTTCTTCTCCAACGGCATGGACCCCGAGTACTCCGTGCTCGGGCGGGTCGCCCGCCGGATCTGGGCCGTCGCGATGAGGGAGCGGTACGGCGCGGCCGAACGCTCGCAGAAGCTGAAGTACCACATCCAGACCTCCGGCCGGTCGCTGCACGCCCAGGAGATGGACTTCAACGACATCCGCACCACCCTGCAGGCCCTCATCGCGATCTACGACAACTGCAACAGCCTGCACACCAACGCCTTCGACGAGGCCGTCACCACCCCCTCGGCCGAGTCCGTACGGCGCGCGATGGCGATCCAGCTCATCATCAACCGCGAATGGGGCCTGGCGAGGAACGAGAACCCGCTGCAGGGCTCGTTCATCATCGACGAGCTAGGTCGTCGACCTGCCGCGGCCCGCCGACCTGAAGGCCACGCTGCTCCAGCTGCTCGGCTCGCCCAAC